>CAZKFK010000001.1:0-1111 GCA_964552095.1 Candidatus Woesearchaeota archaeon
AAGTCATAGAGAAAGAGGGCAGAAACTTCTCTTTTAAGGTCATGTGCCAAGCAGGGACTTATATTAGAAAACTTATTGATGATTTAGGAAAAGAGCTGGGAATAGGTGCGCATATGACACAATTAAGGAGGCATGTGCAAGGGCCTTTTTTAGAGCAAGAGGCTATCAAAATTGAAAACCTTGGGGATGAAAAGAGATTAAAAAAATCTTTAGTAAGCATGGGAGAAGTTGTCAAGAGATTGAATGTGACAAGTATAAGGGTAAAGAAAGAGCAAGAAGATGACCTTAAGCATGGAAGATTCTTTGATACCCAAGATTTTAAGATAGATACAAAGGAAGGTGAGATCTTCGTTGCCTTGAATTCAAAAAATAAGATTGTGGCTCTTGTCAAGAAAGAGCAGGATAAGATAAGGCCGGAGAGAGTGATATAAAATGAATCCAGAAAAAGCCTTCATAAAAAAGATAAGTAAAGTAAAGCAAGAAATGTCAGTAAGTTGCAAGTCTAAATTAAAAGAGCTTAGAAAAGACTCTTTTGATGAGAAAGACAGGTTCAAGGAGCTATGTTTTTGTATACTAGTGGCTGGCTCAAACTTAGAACAGACAAAGAAAGCATGGCAAGAAAACAAAGAAAACTTTCTTACACTTAAGAAAGAGGATTTGAAGAAAAAATTAAAGGAATCTGGCTGCAGATTCAACCAAAGAGCAGAGTATATTGTAGAAGCGAGAAAATCAATAAAGGGCATAGATTTTAGCAAAGATTCATCTGCATTGAGAGAGAGTCTTGTACAGAATATAAAAGGTTTAGGAATGAAAGAGGCATCACATTTTCTTAGGAATATAGGATATAGAAATTTCGCAATCCTGGATACACATGTCCTGAAAACACTGAAAAAGAATGGCCTCATAAACGAGGTCCCAAAAACACTTACAAAGAAGAAATATCTTGAAATAGAGAAGGTTTTAGAGAGGGTCTCAAAAACTTTAAAAATTTCACAGGCAGAACTTGATGTGTATCTCTTTTATCTTGATTCAAAAAGAATTCCGGATAAATGAATGAAAATCACTTCTTTGCTTTTTTGATTTGCTTGACTCTTGACCACTTGATCTTCTT
>CAZKFK010000001.1:1211-20911 GCA_964552095.1 Candidatus Woesearchaeota archaeon
TTGCCTTTTTCAACTCCATCTATTATCTTTGCCAAGACTTGAGTCAGCTCTCCTCTGAATCCAGTTCGTCCTAGAATCTCTTCGACTGTAGCAGGAATCCCTTCAATAGACCTTTCTATCCTCATCTCTTTTACTTTCTTCTGGTCTTGTTTTATTTCTTTCATTTTGAATTAGTTATGGTTTCAAGAGTTAAGTGATATATATTGATGTTGCAACGTTGTGCTGAGGCAGTGCAACATGGAATATGATTACTTCTTCTTCTCTTTATCGGATTTTCCAGTAGATTCAATAATCGCTATTGCTGAGCATCCTACATTGATTCCAGCTGAAACCCCCAGCTTCTTCTTGCTATCCACAGCTTTGCAGCTTATGCCTTTTTCTTTGCATAGTGCTGGGATATGCTGGATAATTTCTTTTGGATTCGTGTCTTCTGCATAAACAACTGTCTTTGCAGTGCCACGCTCAATCGCTTTAGTGACTTCATTGATTCCTTTTTCTATCTTTCCGTTTTTCCTTGCGCTTTCTACTAGTTCATAGTCAGAAACCATTTTTAACATCCCTCATATTTAAGTCAGTCATTGGTTTATGATTAGTTGAGAAAAAGAGCCTTTAAAAAGGTTTTGATGGATTTCAAAACCTTTTTTTATTTTTTCCATGTTACATCAACATCATCTGTACGTTGATAGGGAAGGATGTCGAGAGTGCCTAGATTTTCAGGCTTGATCTTTATGCCAGATTTGAAATCTCGACGAAGATTTAAATACTCTATTAGACTATATACCCTATGATTGCACAAGAAGGGATTAAATTAAATGAAGAGAATCTTTATTTAATAGAAGCACTAAAAGTAGAAAGTTATTGGAATAGAAAAACGTTTACATTAACATTTCAGAATAAGGATTTGACTCTTCTTAATCAAGTTGAGAAAATTGTTAGAAAATTAAACCTTAATATTTATAAAAGAATTTTGTTAAAAATTAAATTAGAAGATAATACTAGAAAAGAACAGGTAAGAATTCTAAATAAAAACAAGGAACTAAACTTTCATATTGAAAAAAGCCCATTTGATGAAAATAAAGTCAAGGCAGTTACTAGCTTGCCATATGAATCTAAATATATTCTCACTCTTATCTATAAAAATCACAATTATCCCATACAAATTAATTTTTCAAAAATAAAAGCGCAATATAAAAGTGCATTAACCTGTTATTTATATAAGGATTTAAGATTTCCAGCAAAAAAATTGCTTGATTTTTTAGATAATTATTGTGGGGATAAGAAAAATTTTCATGTTGAGGAATATTTATTTCACTCAGATCTAAAAAAAGTCATGTCTGCTTTTAGTGCGCTAGTAGATTGTGAGGGGACTTTGAATTGGTATGGATTTAAAAGGCAAATCCAAATTAGAATGAGGAATAAAAACTACTTGAAACAATGGTCCGAATTACTCAAAAAACATAGAATAGGGAGTACATTTAGAGAAAAAAAGGATGATTGGGAATTAGACATCTCTGGGTGGGAAGATTTTGATAAGTTAGAAAAAGGAGGTTTCAAATTATTTCACTCAGAAAAAGCCAAAAAATGGGAAAAAATGATGCAAGGATTTAAAAGAAATCAAGTTTCAAGAAATACCGCCGAAAAGTTTTATCTTGAAAAATTAAGAGAGATGAAAAAACCTATGAGCGTAAAAGAATTTGCTCTTATTTTAAATAAGAGTAAGAGAGTTGTAAATCACTATCTTAAAAAATTAAACGAGAGAAAGTTGTTGAAAATTGAAAAATCAAATGAGAGGCGGATTTATTCTCCTAATTAATCTTTTCTCCAAGTTACGTTTACTTGATCGGTTCGCTGATATGGGAAAATATCGATACTCTTTGTTTTTACTTTAAATCCAGATTTAAACATTTTATAACCAGTCCAGCAGACCATTCCCGCATTATCCACGAGAAATTGTTTCTCTGGAATAAAGCATTTTGAATTGCGTTCTTTACACATGAGCTTTGCCATCTCGCATAAACGAGAGTTGCAAGCAACTCCTCCTCCTAATAAAAGCTCGCGTTTATTTAGATGAGCCATTGCACGCTCTGCGACCTCTATCAACATCGCAAATGCAGTCTCTTGCATGGAGAATGATAAAGATTCAAGAGAGAATTTTTTCGAATCCAGCTTCTGCTTCAAGTTTGTTAATAATCCTGCAAAAGCGACATCCATGCCTTTGACAGAGTATGGAAGCTGAATCAAGTTCTTGTTCTGAGAGTTTTTTGCAAGCTCTTCAATTTTTGGGCCTGCTGGAAATCCTAAATTGGCGTATCTTCCGAATGTGTCGATGAAGTTCCCTATCCCCATGTCAAGAGTCTCTCCAAAAATCCTGTATTTTCCAGAGGCATAGGCAATGACCTGAGTATTTGCGCCTGAGCAATACAATAGAACAGGGTCCTTAGCTTTTGTTATCTCGCCTATCTCAAGATGAGCAATGCAGTGATTGACTGGAACTACAGGAATCTTGAATCTTTTTGATAATTCGAGGGCAAATTCTTTTCCTTTCAATAAACAAGGAGCAAGGCCAGGCGCATTTGATAGGGCAATAAGGTCAATATCTTCAAGTTTAATCTTTGATATATCAAGAGCTTTTTTGAGGAGAGAGTCTTTGACTTTTTCATGATGCTTGGCTGCTTCTATAGGAATTATTCCTCCCTGCTCTGTCTTGTACATATCCCGCAAGTTGCAGAGAAATTTCTTGTCTTTTAAAATCGCAATTCCGAAGGTATGTGCTGTGCACTCTATTCCAAGGGTTATCATACATCTTCAGATTAAGTCAATTTTTATATTTTGTGTTAAACATTTCTCGAAATGTTTAAAAAACCCAGATGTCTGTTAAAAGGGTAAAAGAGAGGCAATAAGAGAGGTGAGTCATGAAAGATACAAAATTTAAGAGAAAAGTACCTAAGCCAGAGCCGAAGCACTTTCCAACACTCATGATTTCTGAAGACAATGAGATTGCGCTTGATTTTGCGACCAAGGCTTATGAGAAATTCGGCAAGATAATAAAATCTGTTGTTATGTTCGGCTCTGTAGCAAAGAAAAAAGATGTCCGCGGGTCTGACCTGGATATAATTGTTATTGTCGATGATTGTTCTGTAAGATGGGACCAAGAGCTTATTGCATGGTATAGAGAAGAGCTTGGAAAAGTCATAAAACAGAACCCATACAAGAGGGCTTTGCATATAACAACTGTCAGGTTATCTACTTGGTGGGAGGAGATGTTAAGAGGAGAGCCAGTCATAATAAACATGATAAGATATGGGCAGCCATTGATTGATTTCGGCGGATTCTTCACGCCTTTGAAAGTCTTGCTTGCTCAAGGAAGGATAAAGAGCACTCCTGAATCAATATATGTTATGTTGAACAGAGCTCCGATGCATCTTGCAAGGACTAAGATGGCCTTGGTAAATAGCATAGAGGGGATGTACTGGGCAATGGTTGATTCAGCGCATGCAGCCCTTGTTGCAGCCAAGAGAGTCCCCCCAAGTCCTGAACAAGTCCCGACCCTATTGAAAGAAGTATTTGTAGATAACAGGCTTCTCGATAAAAAGTATATCGTATGGTATGAAGAGCTCTATAAAGTCGCGCATGGCATACTGCATGGTTCTATCAAAGAAATCAAAGCCTCTGAAATAGACCAATTTGAGCAGAAGACAGAATTATTCTTGAGAGAGATGGCTAAGTTAGTCGGAAGGACGATAAAATAAGAAGAATTTTAAATATAAAAAAGAAAAATTAAATACTAAAGATTGGTTTTAAGCTGCCTTTTTCTCCATCTTTTCATAAGCCTTATTAGCTCTCTCTTGATGTTTGCCTGCTTCATCAGCATCAAAGTTATATCTGATTATGTCTCCCTTATTCTTCCTATCTTTTAAGTAGTTTACTCTTTTAGCTTGTATTTTGTCTGCTTCTTTCTCTATTCTTGAGGCATATGTGCTGTTGATTTTTGATGTAAGATTCATCACATTCGCTTGTAGAATCTGGTACTCTGTTTTTTGTTCTGCAGTGAGTTTTCCGTCTTTGTCAAGTTTTTCGTAGTTTGCGATATCTTTACCCAACTCTTCCATTGATTTTCCCATATAAGGTTTAAGTGCTTCTTCATCTACAATTATTCCTAGTGATTTTGCTAATTTGGCTACTCTTGATAGTGGGCTCTTAATCATATATTTGGCGTATAATTCCGCATATTTTTTAAGTGCATCTGGAGAATTAAGAATTCCGTCCATGTCTTCCATGAACTGGGCAAGTTCTGGATTTGATTCAGCGTCTTTTCTCATCAACTTCATTGCAATCTTATAAGGACTTACAGGTTCGAAAGGCTCGTATACTAATGGAGCTCCGCCACGGATTATTGCACCTGTTTCTTTATCTACGGGTTGTGCAGTTGCAGCAGCCATATAGCCGTAGCTAAGAACTAGTCTTTCTCTAGCCTCTGTTTTTCTAAGATCGAGGTCCTTTATTTTATCTTCTAGCGATGCCATTTTAATCTTATTCAAAAGGCAATCTGGCTTTATAAAGCTTTCGGTATGTTGTCCTAATATAGTGACAACAGAATGAGCACAACCATGGTAGGAACCGATGCAATTGTGACAGAATGGCTTTTCATAAGGCTTATAAACCCTCGATATTTAGGACAAAAAGTTAAATACAGAAGTGTCTTTATAAATAAAATGTTTGAAAAAAAGATAAAATGCGCATGCGGGAAGAAATTCGATGAGAGGTATGAGTTCTGCCCTTATTGTGGGACTCCTAGAAATGAGGCTATAAATCATGAAAGAAACAAGAAGAGCCAGGAAGACATGTTCAATAAGCAGATAGATAGTATAACTAAAGAGTTCAGCGAGAATCTTGGCATGCCTATGATAAATTCTTTCCCTTTCAAGATGCTCGTAAAGAAGCTGAGCAAAGACATAGAGAAACAGTTCAGGGACATGGACCGAGATATGAGCCTTGCGCAATCAAGGAATCAAGATCAGATGAACATGAGGAATGCAAAAAAGACTTCAAAGGCAATAGTGCAAAACGGAAAGAAAGTCGGGGATGTCCAGGAATTCAATTTTCCAGGAGGGCATGGTTTCTCGATACAGATCCAGATGGGGGGCTCACCTCAAGATATTATGATGGAAAGAGAGGATGAAGCGAAGACAAAGAGCATCAAGCTTCCAAAGTCAAAGATATCAGATAGAAGAGCCCAGGAACTTGCAAAACTTCCTAGGCATGAACCCGAAACAAAGATAAGAAGGATGACAGATAAAATAGTCTATGAAATAAGCTTGCCAGGGGTCAAGAATGAGCAGGATATAATGATAAATAAGCTGCAGAACAGCATAGAGGTCAAGGCCTTTTCAAAAGATAAAGCATACTTCAAACTAATCCCTCTAGCTTTTCCGATAAAATCTTGGAAGCTTAAGGATGAAAGGCTTGTTCTTGAACTTAAGACTTAAGTTCTTTGAGGCAGTATCTGAATTTAAAAACATTTTTAAATTTAGATTATCTTATGTTTGGATGAAAAGAGGGCGATTGATTTTGTCGGTTTTGTCTTTATCAATAGTAATTTTTCTAGCTTTTATTATAAGCTTGAATCAGGTTTCTGCTCTATCTTTATCTATAGGGGACTTGATCCAGAGCGAGTGGGTGACTGCTGCTCTAATCTTTTTATTGCTGTTCAATTTTGTGATAACTATCTTCAGGGATGTCTTCAAAACTAATTATGGTGCAGCGATAGTCATCTCTCTTGTTGTTGCTATCGCTGGAAGTTTGGGACTTGTATACTATCTTGGCGCTTTTCTCTCAAAGATAGGTGTCTGGCTCTTACTGATCTTTGTTGCAGCCATAGTTCTTCTTATGACAAGATTTGCCAAAGGCAAGAAAGGAAAAGCCGTTTTCATAATCCTTGGACTAGGGTCTTTGGTGTGGCTCGCTTGGATTCATAACATATTATGCCCTCCTTTAGGGCAACTTCCATTCAATGTCTGCCAGGTCTTGGATGTTTTATCTATCATAATCCTAGCAGTCCTTGTCGTGGTCTTCATATTCTGGCTTCTTGGATGGATAAAGAGAGGAGGGAAGTTCGGTGGAGGAAAAGATGGTTTGGGAGGATTCAAAGAACCAAAAAGACCGAAGGAGCCGAAAGAACCCAAAGAGCCAAAAGACGAAGATGATGAAGCGCATGGCGCAGCTTTCATAAGACTAGTTGTAAGAGGAAGCGGAAAAGTCGTCAATAATGTCAATATGCAAGAATTTGGAGAAGGAGTCCATAACCTTAGGGTCGGCAGAAGGACTTTAGTATTTGCAGCTCATCCCATAAACAGCTCTTTCAATCACTGGATGTATGACTCTCCTTGGGGCTTGAGAAGAAGCAAAAAACCCTCATTGAAGATTAATCTTAGACATATACTCTATAAAAGAAAGCACATAATCAGAGTAGGCGCGATGTTCGAAAAAAGAAGCACACCTTCGGGGCCAGGCGGACCAGGTGGTCCAGGAGGACCTGGAGGCTCAGGAAGAAGCCACATAGACCTTTATCTAAGAAGCGGATTATTGAAGACAAGAGCAGTGACTGTGAAGAAAGGCACGCCTGTTGTGATAGGCTGGGATGCTCAAAACATCAGGATGCTCAAAATAGGAATACCGAGGATAGGCAGAACTTTATTTTTTGGGCCCGCAATAAAGAAACATGCTGAGACCGTGTTCTCACCTTTAGTCCCAGTCGAGATACTTGGAATAGGAAAAGATCTTCGTGGCAGAACTATTCGCGCCAATAAGGTCAAAATAAATCTGGAGCCAGATAAATCGATTCCACCTGTTGTTTTTAAAAGAAAAATAGATAAGCTGGAGCATGAAAAGAAAATGATTGAAGAGAGATATAAGAAAAATATCATGGAAGCAGAGCATAGGATGAGGGCATACAGGCTCGGTTCAAAAGAACAAAGGAGATACAAGAGAATCGTCGACTATCTAAAAATCAAGATGTCGAATGAAATTAAAAAAAGAGATCTTGAAATAATTAAGTTAAGAAAAAAGAAGACCCCTTAATCAGCATTAAATTTATAAATCAAAGCGATCTTAAATTATAATAAATAAAAAGAAGAGGTAAACAAATGAACGGAAAAACTTTGTTGGTTATCTTTGGGATAGTTATGCTGGCTGTGAATGTCATAGCGACACTGCTAAGCTTCAATATAACCAGCTCATTCCTTGGATTGATGCCGACAACGATGATGATATACTCGATTGCAAGCGCAGTCTTGGCTATACTCATGATTGTAGTTGGATTGAATCCAAACACCACGTAATAGGATAAATGTAAAATTAGTTAGAAAATGAGACCAAGATACATCTTAATGATATTCGGATTTTTAACAGCATTTCTTTCACTTTTAGCTCTAGCAAAAAATTCTCTTTCTCCATCTATAATGGGTGCAGCAGTGGCTGAAAAAGTAAATATGGCCCCTTCAAATCCCACAGTATATTTTGGGATATTCTTGGTTATAGGGGTTGTTGCTGTTATTGTTGCGTTCATGCAGAGAAAACTTGTGTACTAAATCAATTCCTTTAAGAAATCTAGAACCATTTCTTGAGATCCTTTTGTTTCATAGACTCTTTTGATTCTCTGACTTTGTTCAGAGAGCTTTCAACCCTGTCATCTGAGAAATCGTGCTCTTGGCAGAGAATTTTTTTAACTTTTTGTTCATCAACATCATGAAAATCTAGCTTATATTCTTTTATTATATTCGGTTTCTTGAAAAGTTCGAATATATCCTGCCAGTTGAACCATATCTCCTTGCCTTCTTTGATCAATTGTTTTTCTACTGCCTGGAAAATCAAGACCGGCTGTTTATATCTCTGGACATACATCAGTGCTTTTTTTGGACCGATGCCCCTGATGCCTCCTGGGTTGAAATCAGTCCCACTTAATATCCCAAGACAGATAAGCTGGTCATGGTTTATCTGAAGAGTATTGAAAACATGTTCAAGCTCGATGAGCTCGGGCTCAATAGGGACATAAGCTCCTGAAGCCAGCCTTCTTTTTCTTGATAGGGCGAGGTTCTGAATCAAGATAGGGGCTCCGAAGAGCAGTGAATCATAGTCTTGACTTGCGACAGCATAAGCCTCTTTCTTTGCAATCCAGGATGCTTGGGCCTCTCCCTCGCTTGGAGACTGAACTATAGGAATGCCAAGGGCCCTGAGAAGGTCCTTGCTCTCTTGGATTATCTCATCTGTAATCCTGATTGTCTGTCTTGAGTATTTGAACATGTCCTCTTCTTTACCCTCTCTTTTTGCTTCATTAAATTTTGCTTCAGCTTCTTTTTTTCTTTCTTCTCTTCCTTTGTTTGTGTCTTTTTTGAGTTGAGGAGGCCGGCCGTCAAAGACATAGACTATCTTCAGGCCTTTTGACATCAAGTTGGTGTTCCTATAAAATAATCCTGAAAGATGAGATGTTATCCTGCCTTTAGAATCCATCAAAGGAGTTCCGTCTGGCTGCCTGATATTTGAGAGGAACTGATAGAGTGTGTTGAAAGCATCTACAGCTATGATTTTGCCTTTCAATTCCTCTATTCTGATTGTTTTTCTTGGAACTAACTCGCCAATCTGCAAGCCCATGTATTTTCAAGAAATTAGAATATAAATAATTTACTCACTCTTTGTCTTTTTGATTTCTGGACATATCAATTCTATAATATCTTTTATGTATCCCGCAATCTGGCCAGATTTTGAGAAAGATAAATAGGGCAGAAGGACCAAGCCTTCCCTGCTTTTTCCGTATTTGTAAACCCGCACAGCATATTCTCCTGGTGCGACATAGGTTTTTGTTGGCTTTCCTAGTTCTTCAAAAGCTTTTTGAACATGTGCTGAATCACATCTAGCTAGTCTTTCACTAAAATCCCTTTTTGTTTCTTGAAAGGGATTTAGTCTTGCCCAAAGAGCTGATCCTGTTTGTGAAAGCGGAGGATTTGAACGATGAATCGCGCCCCTGATGTTCTCAAATGTCAGGCTATTTGGAGGGGTGTGTCTAAAAATATATGAAAATAATTCATGAACATCTCTTTTTGAGAGCAGGCTCGTCAATCCCGGATCCCTATCAGCACGAAGTCTCCATGAATGTGATAGAGCTAGGACTTCCTCAAAATCCAGGTTAGAATATAAGCCCAGCATAGAAGGAGTTTCGTATAGAAAATGATGTGCCAGTGCAGCTCTGTCGATATGATAGCCAAAGACCCTCTTCAACAAGGATTGTGTTGGTTTCCTATCCATTTTTTAAGGTATCAGTCTCCGCTAGCATCAAGTGATTCGAAAGCAGCTCCTCTTTGTGATGGGCTGTATTGAGTCAAGACATGATAGTGTGCTGCGAATGTGCTGTCTGCATCAAGTAATCTTGCACCAGCTTCGTTTGGTAAGCAAAAATAAGGGCCTCCAGCTGAGCCAGATAATTCAGCATAACCAAGAGCTTTTAGAGAATCGTTTATTTCGTCTCCCAACAGTCCTATCCGATAGACTGCCCAGTCTTTATTGCCAGAAGCTCTTAATTTTTCAGCTCTCTGTGCGTATTCTGCAGTCAATCTTTTGATTTCTTGAAGTCTTTGTCCCTTTGTGAGTGTTTGAACTTGTGCTTGTGGTTGTGGAACAGGAGCATGTGATTTGCTGCATCCGCCGAGAAGAATCGTTAGTCCAGCAGCTGCTATCCCTGCTGCGCCCAGTGTCAAAAGATTTTTTAGTGTGCTTCCCATTTTGATAATGTTAATTTTGTTACTATTCATAAGTAACACGGCTTTTTAAACCTTTCCCTGCTTTAATCAAATCAGCTATAACTTTATAAAATTTAGCATCATAAAATTTTATGGAAATCAAGTTCATCCCGATAGATTATGACTCTTTTGACTATAAGGGCAGGAACTATATGAAGATGGTCGGCAGAGATGAGAAAGGCAAAAGGATAGTTGTGATAGACTCTTTTGAACCTTATTTCTGGGCCATTCTCAAAGAAGGGACTTCTGAGAAGAGAATAAAAGAGATGCAGAAAAAGATGTCGAAGATAAGTGTCGAAGGAGCAGATAGGATAACATGGATTGAGAAAACCGAAGTTCATGAGAAGAATTTTTTAGGAAAAAAGGTCAGGGCCATCAAGATTTTCATAACCAATTACAAAGATGCTCATGCTATAGCTGACAAGCTTGATTTTGAAGAGATTGAATATAGGAGAGAGTATGACCTTGGCATGATCACGAAGTACATCTTTGAAAAGGGGGTCAGCCCTTTATCGTGGTTCAAGGTTTCGGGAGAGCTTTTGAATAATAGCGCAGAACTCGGGGGGATTGATTCAAGCTTAGATGTCTCAACATGTATCAAAGCTGATAAGATTGAACCGATTGCTAAAGAGAATTTCAATCCGAAGATAGTGGCTTTTGATATTGAGGCAGATGAATTTGAGTTAGGAAAGGGCGAGATAGTCATGGTTTCTGTTGTTGGAAAAGAATTTAAGAGGGTCTTGACATGGAAAAAAGCAAAGAATGTGCCAGACTTTGTTCAATGCTATAAAGACGAGGCAGATATGCTCGAAGCATTCTCTGAGACTATAAAGGAGCTTGAACCAGATATCTTGGTTGGATATTTCTCAGATGGTTTTGATATGCCTTATCTGAGAGCAAGGGCAGATAAGAATCATGTCAAGCTTGATCTTGGAATAGATGGAAAAAATCCTCTTTTTGCGCGGGGAAAATATCCCTCTGCTCGAATCTTTGGGCCAGTGCATGTAGATATCTTCCGATTTATTGAGACAGTTTATGCGCAGTATCTTCATTCAGAAACTTTAGGATTAGATGAAGTTGCTTCTGAACTTCTTGGAGAGAACAAACTTGACTTTGACCATAAACACTCCTCGAAGATAGATGATGATGGGTGGGCAGAATATTTCAAGTATAATCTCCAGGATTCTGTCCTGACTTATAAGTTGGCTGAAAAACTCTGGCCAGATATGCTTGAATTCTCAAAGGTCATACAAGAGCCTTTATTTGATATAACGAGAGCTGGAATGTCACAGTTGCTTGAGCACTATATCCTGCATAATCTTAAATCTTATGATGAAATAGCTGAGAAAAGGCCCATACATGATGAGATAGAGTCAAGAAGAGGAAGAGAGCGTGTTGAAGGCGCTTTTGTCTTCCAACCCACACCTGGACTTTATGAGAACTTGGCGATGTTTGACTTTACTAGCATGCATACAAGCATCATAGTATCTTTCAATATATCAAAAGCCACGCTTCAGGATAAAAACAGCAAGGATTCCTATGAATCTCCGGAAGTCGATTATCAAGGAAAGAAAGAGAAGTTCTACTTTTCAAAAAAAGTTGGATTTCTTCCAGATATTGTAAAGAAATTGATTGAGAAAAGAAAAGAGTATAAGAAAGAGTATAAGCAGAATCCAAATCCTTTAAGCAAGGCAAGAAGCAATGCATTCAAAGTCTTATCTGCGGCTGTCCATGGATACATAGGATTTTTTGGAGCAAGATACTATTCTCTTGAAAGTTCTGCTTCTATTCTTGCTTTTGTAAGAAAATATAACAAAGAAATCATTGATAAGGTCAGTGCTCATGGATATAATGTAGCATATGCTGATACTGATTCTGTCGCTTTTACATTGAATAATCACTCGAAGAAAGAAGTCCTTGAATTATTGAAGAGGCTGAATGATGAATTGCCTGGAATAATGGAATTAGAGTTAGAGGATTTCTATGTAAGAGGCATCTGGGTCACGAAAAGGACAGGAGAGCTTGGAGCAAAGAAAAAGTATGCTTTATTGGGAGAGAACGGAAAATTAAAGATACGAGGTTTTGAAACAGTAAGGCGAGATTGGTGTGCCCTATCTAGAGAGCTTCAAGATGAAGTTCTTGAGAAGATTTTAAGAGAGGGCAAGCCAGATAATGCATTAAAAAAAGTCCAGGATGTTCTTGAAAAGTTGAAGAAAAGGAAAATCGATAAAGAGAAGCTGATAATAAAGTCTCAGCTTAGAAAACCAATTGAAGAATACAAGGCCATCTCGCCTCATGTGACTATAGCGAAGAGGATGCATGAGCTCGGCATGCCGATCGATGTCGGCGGATTAATAGGATTCTATATATCTGAGCCGCAATCACACTCGAGAAAATCTTTGATACGAGACAGGGCAAAGCTGCCTGAAGAGCCTGGTGAGTATGATATAGAGTATTATCTCGAGCATCAAATCATCCCAGCTGTTGAGAACATATTTCAAGTCTTTGGCATCAAGAAAGAGGATCTTCTTGGCAAGAAACAGAAAAGTCTGATGGAATTCTAGGGAAGAAAATTATGCTGCTTTGCTAGCAGACATATACTGCGCGATGTCACTTAAATTGACATCTCGTATTGCTATCTCTGGAGTATTAACCATGGATTCTATGCCCCATACAAGCGCAGTACGTACTTTGTCTCCTACAGCAAGTAGATTATTAAACATTCTTGGAAAGTTATCTTCTATTCTTACTGTATTAGGTAGTAGAGGGGATACTATTTTTCCTCCTTTAACAATATATGAATTTGCTATTGCTGTACTTGTGACATCTCCAGCATTTATCCCATGCACAGGATAAGTATACCATAAGGTTCCAATATAAAGACCATCTCCAATTGCCTCAAGAAGAGCTTGTTCTGGGATAGGGTTCGTTCCTTCTAAGAAAAGATTGGTTGCCTCTACAGATGGCTCACCCATATACTGCCTTCCTCCCCCTCTGCCGAATCTAAATCCGTTTCGTCCTCTAAGTATAGGGATATCCGTAGTACCAAGCATTTTCCTAAGTTTTTCTCGGTACATCTTAGTGGCATCATTCTCAAAGTCTCCATTCCAAGTCTGTGCAGTCTCTTGGTCACTCAAAAATCCAACTAATACCCCCTCTTTTATTAGATCGGTTCTCTCTGTTGGCAGTCCTTCACAATTGATTCCTTTTGTTGCAGCGAGTCCAGGAAGAGAACCATCATCGTAAACATTCAATAAAGAACTAATTGCTTGTTTTCCATAAACGCCAGAAATGGGAGTATGCCCCACCCCAACAGCAGCTGCATTAAAAACTGCTTGAAGAAAATGATGGACTAAGTCTGTAACAGCTTGTGGTCCAAAAACAACATTGTGCTTTCCACTCTTTGGAATTCTTTGACCTCCTATACTTCTTACAGCATTTGATGCTGCCATCCTACCCGCTTCTTCTGGCGAAAAGGTATCTATTCTTCCGCCTGTTGCCCAGCCTGTTCCTTTTGAATTTCTTTTTTGAATCATTGAGGTTAGATAAGCCCACATCAGTGTTGAAGTATCTCCCCCCACAATACCTCTACTAGATCTAATTCCAATTCCCTCTCTGACTGTTGTGACATCACCACTTAAAGCAAGATTATCCTCTGCTGTAAATCCCTCTCTTCTATAAACCTCAATTACTCCATCAGCGCACCTATATCCAAAATCAACTGATTCAGTCCCTCCTGCTTCCAATATTCTTAGGTCATGATAATTTGTAGTTTTTGGTTTATCACTCGTACAATTAGGCAAATGTTGCACAAGAGGTTTAGGATAGGCCCCATCAAGTGCTTTCTTTGCAGCATTTACAACAGCAGTTTTTCCTAGACTGCTCTCAAAACCAAAACCATATAGGCCATCGTTTGTAAAGAGTCTTACGCCGACCCCTTCTGTTTTCATGCATGAAGGTTGATGGACAACGCCACAAGGCACATCTGTTTCTAAATCATCTTTAGTGGTATCAACTTCATTAGAAGAGGCAAATACTTCTGCTTCTCTCACCCTTGGAAGCCCCATAACTTCTTTTAATCCTATTTCTGCCAATTCTTCTAAATCTCCTTGTGTTTTTATCATTTTAAGCAGCTTTAGCAAGACCTCCTATCATATTTCCGATAGCTAGCATAGACGGAGCGAAATTGCACAAATACATGACCTGTTGTGGTTGTGCTTTTCCACAATTAAAGATGTTATGCAAGCCGACATCATTCCCAATAGCAATTATAGACATCATATATGGCATAGAATCTGCCATCAAACTAACTCTTCTATACATCTGTCCAACTCTACCATTTTGTATTCTAAATGCCATCATTGGGCTAATTTGAAAGTTTTCTCTTGATTCAGACATAGAAGGGATTTTTCTCCCGACAAGATAGAAACCATCATCAATCATAGCGAGCATTTGAGCAATACTTGATGTTCCTCCTTCGATTCCAGTTTGTTTCATTCTTATATACGGAACATTTAAGGCATTTGTAGCCCGCATACTGCCATTGGGTACTTGATTCGCAATTCCCATGTCGGTCATTGCTTGTGCAGTCCATCTACTGTGCAAAAATCCGACAAATTTGCCATCTTTGATATGATAAACAGGAGTTCCTCTTGTCCCTTCAGCATCAAACATGAATTTACCATAAGCATCTAAATCATTTCTGCTTGTTACATTCAATAATGGAGAAGCAACTTGCTTTCCAATCCAGTGTTCTAGAGCATTTCTAAAAAACCATGATCTTCCAGCATATCCCATCTCCATTCCTTTTACTCTGTCTCCTTCGCTTGGATGCCCATTAACCTCATGTGTCCACAATGAGTTGAATGCCCCATCTGTAAGAACTTTAACATTGTCGAATCTTCCTTCAAGCATTGGGGCTGAAGATAATTTTGCTATTTGGTCAGAGATGCCCATGGCCCATCTCTCGAAAGGCTGGCAGTATAAATTTCTTCCGTCTAAAACTTCTAATCCATGCATTCCTCCAAGAGCATCATAATAATCTTCTGCAACTTTTTGCCCTGGTGCTAGAGCAAAGACGTGTACTAATCCTTGTGTTTTAGCATAAGCTTCATCAACATCAATAGCTATCTCCCCATTTTCTGAAGCTACTATCAATTCCCTATTCATTCCTGATTGAATTTGTACGAGGGCTCGTCTCATTCTTTCATCAACTTTAAGCATGCTTGTGCATGCTGCAGTTGCTCTTTTGCATAATTCGTCGAGGGATGTGCTTCTTGGATCTTGAGTATAATCTGCATTAACAACTGCAGTAACTTTTTCAGTCGGCGCAAATTTTGTATCACAGATAGTCTGGCCTAGTGGGCCATATGCTTTTGCCCTTTCTGCTCTTCTTTTTCCATTAGCCAAAGCCCTCTCACTTGCTTCTCTTCCAGCTTCAATAAGAATGTCTCTTACTTTTCCAGAGTGGAATTCTTCTGCTCCTATTCTACCGCCATACTGCCCTTGTGCAGCCATTCCATCTCTGCCAGTAACTTTCGACATTATAGCAGCAGTCAAAATCTCTTGAAGCAAGAACAAGTGATCCATCTTGTGCAACTGCAGTAGGACCATCATCATCACGAAGATTCACCCTGACATACTCTACCCCGGGCGTTCTACTAATTTCAGAAATAGCATCACTTATTGGGCCCTTGACGCGGTCCAAATCCTCGACCTCTATCCTTTGTGTGTCGCTCATTTGGTTTATGGAAAAAAGGGTATATAAACATTGTTGGAAAAAAATATATACTTCTGATTTTTAGAATAGAATATTCGGAGTGTATACTTCAACACAATTTTCTTTTTATACTCGTGTTGTGATGGAATTTTATGTACGAAGACATATGGAATCCATCCAATGTTGTGGGAGATTATTTTGAAAGAAGGATTTCGAGGCTTTTTGGCTTGATAAGGATGGATGTCAATGAGGAAGGGCTTGTCCCTGACTTTAGAGCAAGAGATCAGAGTTTTTATGTTGAGTGCAAGGCCTCCTCTAGAAAATCTTCAAGCGGAGGCGTTATAAAAGGAGAACAGATTTCAAGATTCTTGGATGAAATAGAACAAAGACGATTTTATGCTCTGGCATTCCATCCTATCATAGATAAGATGGTATCTGCTTATCCCACAGCAAGGAGGCTCAAAAATGCTCTCGCAAAGACATCAGACCAAGTCGAATATTTTATCTTTCCGTTCAGTGTTATCTGCGCTTTTTATGTCTCTAAAAAACCGAGATACAAATACCGAGACAGAAAGAAAAGAGAGCCTTTCACCACTTTAAGTTATAATGAAGCAAGGAGAATTTTTTCTCTTGATACAGAATATTTTGCATCCCTTGGTTTGGATCCAAAGCAGTATCAACAAAGAGAGCTGCATGAAAGGGTCCATATCCTGACAAGGCAGGGTAGGCTTGAGGCAGAACTTGTTAAATCATTTCATCCTGAATTTTTATAACAAGATTTAGAATCCATCTAATTTCTTCTGCTCTCGCTTGCGTTCATTTTCTTGCCATGTGCTCCATGTCTTCCTGAAAATTCCATGGTTTTTGAAATCTCTTGCATGTTTCTCTAAAAAGTCCATTGTCACAGGGTCAGATGGATAGCCAGAGCCAAAATCATGGCCTATCTCTTTTTTTATCTTCTCTATCTCAGTGTCCCTTGTGACTTTTGCAAGAATTGATGCTGCTGAGCATTCAACATGATTTATGTCTGCTTTATGCTCGCATTTAAGAAGAATCTTTTCAGGCTCTGATATATGTTCATGAAGATAGTTGTGCCAGGCAACAGTGTTCGGAGAGGGGCAGTCAACGACTATCTCAATCTTCTCATCATTGTTAAGAAAGACTTTTCCCTCAATTGCTTTGATGATTGTGTTTATTATTTCAGCTGTCTTTATTGCCTCGACTTTATTTAAATTAACGCCTACTGAAAGCCTGCCATCGACTTCTGTTGGACTAGTTGCAACCACAGCATAGCTTATTGAAATCTCTTGAATCTGCGGAAAGAGCTCGGCTCTTTTTTCTGCTGTCAGCTGTTTAGAATCCTTACAGCCAATTTTTTTCAACTTCTTTCTTTGCTTCTCATCGACTAGGACACCGGCCATCAACATAGGCCCTATCACTGGGCCGCGGCCAGCATCATCGATGCCGATAAAAAATTTCATGATATCTATATCAAAATACGATTTAACTATCTTTTGTTTGGCATGAAATTTTTGTTTTGTTCTGAAAAGATTTAAAAGAGCGTTTTGCTATTTGATAAAAGGATTATTAAGTTGGCAAGACATGTTGTGCTGATGCAGTCTTGCTTGAAATAAAAAAAATTAAATCAAACTTATAAAAAATGAAAATTGTTTTATTAGGCAGTCCAGGAGTGGGCAAGGGCACATATGCTTCTATGATTAGAGATAAATATCATCTTGCGCATGTCTCAACAGGAGACCTTTTCAGAGAGGCTGTTGCAAATAAAACTCCTTTGGGGATGAAAGCCAAGGGATACATGGACAGAGGAGAGCTTGTTCCAGATGAACTTACTCTTGAGATACTGAAAAAAAGATTAAAGGAGAAGGATGCTAAGAACTTCCTTTTAGATGGTTTTCCCAGGACAATCGAGCAAGCCAAGGCTCTTGATAAAATAACAAAGATAGACCTTGTGGTAAATTTCTTCGCTTCAGAAAAAGTCATACTGCAGAGGTTGACGAACAGGATTATATGCAAGAAGTGCGGAGCTATATTCAATGTCAAGACAATGAAGCCAAAAGTGGAGGGCAAGTGCGACCATTGTGACAATGAGCTTATCCAAAGAGAAGATGAAAAACCAGCAGTAATAAAAGACAGGTTAAGGATTTATTTTGAGAAAACAAGACCTCTTGAGGAATACTATAGGAAGAAAGGATTGTTAAGGGAGATCAAAGCTGAAGTGGACATGAATGCTCCGAATTTTAAGGTAGAGATTCTTGATAAGATTGAAGCGACTTTGGATGCTGTGAAGAACTAGAGTGAGTGTGATGGTTCTTGAAGTTCGAGTACATCTTTTCCCATGCAGAGTGCCGCATAATTAGACATAGATTCCTGCATCCTCGTCAGAATACCCCTCACTTTATCATTTCCTGGATAAAGGGATAATTGCGCGGTTAAACCCCCGGCTGTATGTGCGGCTGAATTAGCTGCCGCTGCCATATTCCCTGCCCATAAATGTGTGCCAAGACTTTCTATCCTTCTTCTTAACACCTTGTCATAATCATTTTTCAAGCCCTCTGGTCCGAGAGCTTCAGAAATCTCTATTAGTGCTGATTCGACAGTACCTGATAGACTTACATATAATCTTTTTAGTTGCTGTAGACTAGTCGGTGTGTCTGCCATAGATACTACAGAGAAATCTATTTTTAAACCTTTCGATTGTAGTCACTAAATAGTGATACAGCAGTAAGATTTAAAAACCTTGACTGCTTTTTATCTTATGAAACTTATCATATCAGGTCCACCTGGATCAGGAAAAGGGACAAGAGCTTCAAGGATAGCAAAGGCCTTGAACATTCCTCATATCTCAACAGGGGATCTTTTTAGAAAAGAAGTATCTGCAGCAACTGAACTTGGAAAAACAGCTAAGGCTATCATGGATAAAGGAGGGCTTGTTCCAGATGAGATAACAATGAGCATGTTGAAGAACAGATTACAGGAAGAGGATTGCAAAAATGGATTCATCCTTGACGGTGTTCCTAGGACTTTGAAGCAAGCTGAACTTTTAAGGGAGATTACAGATATTGATCATATCCTTAATCTTGAGATATCGAATCATGTCATAATAGAGAGGATGACTTCAAGAAGGACTTGCAAAGGATGCGGAGCTATATTCAATGTTAAGACAATGAAACCCAAGGTTGAGGGCAAGTGCGACCATTGTGACAATGAGCTTATCCAAAGAGAAGATGAAAAACTTGAGGTAATATCTCAAAGACTTGAGGCTTATGATTCTTTGACAAAGCCTTTGATTGAACACTACTCTAAGAGGGGATTGCTGAGGAGCATGAGCGGGGAGATTCTGGTTGAGAATCCAGAATTCTGGACAAAACTTGGAGAAGTTTTGAATATGCAGTTCTAAAAACGAGGTTAGAATTGGGGTAGATTTTTATATTCGATAAAACTAATATGTTATGGAAAAAGAGGAAAGAGTAGCAGAATTCACGCCGAAGGAAAAAATAAAAAATTTAATTTTACCCGAAAAACCGAGTTTAGAGTTAGCTTATTTTTGCGGGGTTTTAGCGGGGGATGGAAGCATAGGATATAGGGATAGCAAGAAAGAATATTGTATCAAGTGTGTTGGGAATCCTAAAGATGAACAAGAATATTACAATTCATTGATTAAGGTACTAATAAAGAGACTATTTAATTTAGAGATAAACCCCAAATTTCATGATAAAAAGACGACGTATGGAGTTAGCATTTATTCAAAAAGCTTAGTTAACTATCTAGTCAAAGTCATTGGTTTGCCTATTGGTAAAAAATATAATTCCCTAAAGATCCCCGAAATTTTTATAAAAACTAAAGAGTTAGCAAGAAGTTTTATTAGGGGCGTTGCAGATACGGATTTTCATTTAGCTATAAGAAAAAAGGCGTACCCTGTTATTTCTGGCGTTTCAAAGAGTGAGTCTTTTATCAAGGAAATCAAGAATTTTTTAGAAGAAGATGGTTTTCGAGTTTCTATGTATAAAAGAGAGGATAAGGATAAGAGGCTAAATAAGATAATATTGACTTATAGGCTAGAGTTGTATGGGAAAAAACAGTTTTTTCGATGGATGGAATTGATAGGCCTCGACCATCCCAAAAACCAGGAAAAAATTAAGTTTTTGATGAATTCTTGAAACTTTTATAGATAG
>CAZKFK010000002.1:0-18461 GCA_964552095.1 Candidatus Woesearchaeota archaeon
TCGCCATCCTCCAAATTTATAATTGTTAAGCAAGCTCTTATTAACATTTTATCTCCGCTAAAAAATTTCTTTTGAAATTTTTGGCGTGCCAAAAATCTTCTGATTTTTTAGCACATGCGCTTTGTTTAGCATTAATGCGCTTCCGCTCGAAAATGGTCTGCATTTTCGGCGTGCTGAAAACTAGGTTTTCAAGCATTTTTACATACAGATACCTCGGGCTTTAGCCCGAGGAGCGTCATTTTTATTTTATTATTATCTTTTATTATAACTTTAGCAAAATTATATTATGTCATTTAGTTTTTTTAGGGCTTTCATGCATGCTTTGATCATATTTATCTTGGTCCTTGTCTGGCCGAAACTCATTGTATAGACATCTTTGATCCCTGCAAGACTCAGAATCTTTTTGCATTCACTGTCTATGACCAGACCAGTACCTTTTGGGGCTGGCATGAGGATTATCTTCGAGCTTCCCACCTTGCCTTCAACTTGGAATGGGATGCTATGGGGCTCGGAGCAAGTGCAATCAAAGCTGCCGCAGCCTCTTCTTATCTTCATTATATTGAGCTTGGCTCTCTGAAGAGCTTTCTGCTTTGCAGGCAGAGTCTCTTTTGCTTTTCCATATCCTAGGCCGACATGGCCCTCTCTGTCCCCAACTACGGTCATACAAGCGAATGTCGGGACATTTCCTTCTGCAGTCTTCTTTTGGGTCTGTTTCCACGCCCTTCTCTTTCCACCGCCAAACTTACCTTTTGATTGTCCGATATTTATAAGCTCAGATCCTATGTTCGGAATAAGAGTGTCTACTATCTGCGGCTCGAGAATCTTCAAATTTCTGTCGAATATCTCTTCTATATCTTTGATCTTCTTCTCTTGGACCTCTTTTCCAAGAACTGTTTTTGGAGCCCATTCTGCAAGCTCTTTCGCTTCCCGCTTCTCTTTTCTCGCTTTCCTGTCTTCTTCTTCAGTCATTTCCTTTTTTTCTTTTTCTTCCATTTTATTTATTTTTTATCTTATCAATTATTTTATTTATTTTTTCTGGATTTTGAGTATGTTCTCCAAGCAATCTTGATTCCTTTGGAAACATCTTCTTATCGCAATTTATCTCTAGACCAGAGTCTATCGCTCCCTTTATCACTGCATATATCTTCGAGCCCTGTGTGGATGTATGCCTCCCTATGTCCACAGTGCATTTTTCAATATCTTCTTCTTTTGCTTTTTTTCCTAGCAACAATCCTGTTGTATATGCTGCGGGGACATTCTTCAAAGACGAAGGCCAATCAAAACCCAAAAGCTCTTTTGAATTAACCACGCATATTGTGGAATCTTGGGCTTCTGTGCTTTTTATCAATTGTGCGATTATATATCTGTTTGATTTTCTTATAACAAGTCTTGGATATTTTGACTTAAGAAGGTTCATCCTAGTGCCATAGTCTGTTTTTCCTTCTTTCTTCCTTCTGAATCTTGTTGGTGCCATTTTAATTTTGGATTGTTATTGTTTTAATCGTATTTATTGTTATTGAATTGTTTTGTTGCTAATGTTGTGCTTCTGCACTTAGCAATTTATTATTTGTTTTTTTATTTTTGTTTTGAATAATCAAGTATTTGTTGATTTGTTTTTATGACCCCGGATTTAAGCAGATTATACATCTTCCTATATTGTTCTGTTGTGACTTTCTTGGCTTTTCTGAGGTTTTTGAGATATGCTCTAAGTTTTCTTATCCTTGAAGGATAGTCTTCGATTTTAAGTGTCCTTTTTATGCTTCCAGACCTTCTCCTTCTTCCTTTCCTTTTTCTTTTTAGGTGTCTCTTTCCCGCTCTTCTTTTTATGCCTTCAACAGGGTTTTTGCTTATTGCTCCGTCTTTTATAAGATCCATGATATCCTGTTTTGTTATGGCTTCTTTTATTTCTGAAATCCGGTCTGGGTCGAACCAGACCTTATTCTTTCCTATATTCATGACTTTTGCAGCCATACTCTTCTGAGCTTTTAGTGTCTTCATTTTTTATCTTCCTTCACTTCTTTCTTCTCGGTTTTCTTTATTCTTTCTTTTCTGAGTATCTTCTTGATGTTCAAGTTGTGTATTTTCAGGTTTTTTTCTTTTGCTTTCTTTGCGATATTTATCTTGTTCTTCAAACTAGTGTGTGCAACTATTATGACGTGGCCATGATCCAGCTGCATGAAATCCAAATCTTTTGGACCATATATCATAAGGGGTTTTTTTCCATCTATGAGATGCCTTGTTTTTCTTGGAGAGCCATATCCTATGTCTGGCATCTTTGGATAACTCTTCATCTTCTGCCTTATCTTGCTATCTCGGCCTTTCTGCCTTCTCCATTTTGTCTTTCTCTTGCTCTTGAACCTGAGCTTCTTCTTTGCATCTTTTCTTACGAATTTGGGAATGTTCATTTTATCCTTTTATTGTTATCCTATTTGTTTAGTGTTTTTTTGCGTGTTTTCCTTTCTCCTTTTTAATTATCCAGATTCCGTCTTGAAAAACCCTCCTATCCCTTGTTGTTATCCTTGTCAGAGCCTCAAGCCTGGATGCTTCTTGGCCGGCAAGTTCTTTATCAGGGGACTCTATCTTGATTATATCGTTCTCCACTTTTATAGAAACTTTCGGATTTATCTGAAGAACTCGGTCTTTTCTCTCTCCGAAGAAATTCTTGATGATAAGATGATTTTTTTCTACTTTTACATTCATCGGAAAGTGGATTGAGCATACCTGGAGCCTGTATTCATACTTTTTATCTAGACCATGCAAAGCATTTTTTATGTGGCTTACAAGGGAGTTTATCAGTTTTTTGTCATTCTTGTTTGAACTTTGTTTTTCGATTACAAGCTTATTGCCCTCTAATTTAAGCTTTAGGTCATTTATCTTGTAATTTTTTTTAATCTCTTCAGAGCCTTTTTTGATTGTGACGAACTTATCGTGGATCTCAATTGAGTGACCTTCTGGAATCTCTATTATCTTTTGAATTTGTTTTTTCATCTTAGAATATATACGCGATTAGCGTTCCCCCCAGATTTTTTGTTATGGCATCATTGTGTGTCATGAGACCCTTATCAGTAGAAACGAGAAGGATTCCGAAACCTCTTGCTGGCAAGTATCTTTTGATATATTTATCAAGTTCATCTTTTTTGACATAGAATCTTGGTTTGATGGAGCCGCATTTATTTATTTTTCCGATTTGAATAACAATTTTTTTGAATTTGTCCTCTTCTACTTTGAAATTTTTGATATACCCCTCTTTTTTCATTATCTTCAAGACTTCTAGGATTAGATTTGTTGCTGGAATGACTATTGTCTCCTTTTTATTTGCCTTTTTACAATTAAGCAAATCGTTCATCATCGCGCTTAGGTGATCTTTTACTACCATCTTATTCTTCCTTCAATTTATATGAATTTTTTGAAACCAATCTGTTCTGCTATCTCTCTGAAACACTGTCGGCATAAGTGCAAGTTATACTTGCTTATATGGGCGCCATATCTGCCGCATCGACTACATTTTTTTGAAGATATGCCAAATTTTCTATCTTTTGGCTTGCAGTACTTCAAAAACCTTGCTTTTATGGCTGGTTTATTGTCTACTTGTTTCAGGATTTTTCTCCAATCGCTTGTTGTCATCTTTGGTTTTTGTTTATTTTTATTATTTAATTTATCTTTTGAATTTAATTTAGAGCCTTGCCTTTTCTTCAAAAGGGATTGTGAAGTTCTTCTGGAAGAACTCAAGAGTCTCTTCTTTTGATATTTGATGGGATTTATCTATCTTATTTTTCTTTATCTTCCTTGACTTGACTCGCCAACCACCCTTTCTTTTTAAGGTCACGGCAACGTCGAATCCCATTATCCCGATGTCCCTTTGATAGGGGATATTTGGGACTTCAATATATTCTTTTATGCCGAAACTGAAGAATCCTGCATTAAACTGCTTTTTCTTGATATCTTTTGTTCCAAGAAGAAGATTTTTCAGCAGAGCATGGGTATTTTTTCTTATAGTAACTTTGTAACCTATGTGCAATCCTGGGCGAATCTTGAATGCAGGGATCCTTTTTATCGCAAGAGTCTGTTTTGGCTCTTGATTGGAGATTATTTTGAGCAATTTTTTCAATCTCTCTAGTCTTTGAGTGTCTGCAGAGGACCCATGAAGAACTATAGAATCTATGAATATGTCCTTCATCGGATTTTCTTTGTTCTCTGTTTTGCTTTTTTCTATTTTATTTACCATTTTTCTTCTATCACAATTATATTCTTATTTGGAATTATGGTCTTTTTATCATCCACTTTGATTTCCACATTTGAGCCTTTCAATTCATTGACTTTTGCGAAATGCCCCTGCCACTTGCCTTTTATGATGAAGATGTTCGCATCTTTCTTCAAAGGCAATATCTTTAAAATCGTTTTTTTCTCTAAATCTATCAAAACACTATCGTCGGTGTTTATCTTCTCCTTGACTATGAAGTTCCTGCCATCCATCAAGTTTATCTGGACTTGTTTCTTGTTGATTATTCTCTTGCCTATCACTTTGCTTACTTTGAATTTTGGATTGCTTATCTCTTTTAGAGCGAGCTTTCCTCCCTCAGTTATCGTCAAGATATAGGATTTCTTTATCTTCTTTATATGCACTATATCCAAGAGGCCTGGACCGAACTTCTCATCGATGATTTTCTTATTGTTTATCTCAATTTCTCCTGACTTTATTATTGCTTTTGCTTCTTTTGCATTCTTGCCTAGCTTAAGGATGTCTCTTATTATCACTAGGAGCGAGAGGCTATGTGCTAAGCTATGTGGCGATCTTGGCGCCATTATATAAGCTTTCCCTTTTCTAGGAATGGGCCAAGTATTTGGGATTGATTTTCTTTTCTGGTGCATTTTTTAATCTGTATTGTATCTATTTTGTATCTTGTTATTTAATGTTATTATTGTTATTGAATTATTTTGTTGCTAATGTTGTGCTTTATGCACTTAGCAATTTTTATTGTTTATTGTTCGTTTTTGTTTGTTTTTCTTGATGAGATTTATTTATTCGTTTTTTATCCTCTGTGTTCAGTTCGATTATCTGTAAGTTCGATGAATTAAATGGGACGCTTATCTTTGTCCCGTCTTTTTTTGTCTTCTGTATCCCTTCAATAAAAACTTGGTTGTATTTTGCATTGATTTCTATGACTTTTCCTGTTTTTTTCTTGAATGTTCCTCGCATGACCTTTACTATGTCTTTTTTCCTCAATGGAAGAGACCTTTTCTTATGTGCCTCTCTTAGTGCTTTTGAAAGGTTCGAAGAGATCAGTTTTCTCTTGACATGATTTGGGGCTTGAGCCACATATTTCCTTTGTTTCTTCGGCTTATTACTTGATATCCAGTGTGATGAAAACTTTTTCATTTTATTTTTTTATTATTTATTTAATTAGACTATCATCGGCGCAATTTTTGCTAAAAAAGGCCATCTGTCTGCGACTTCTTTTGATATAGACCCTTTTATCTGTGTCCCCTTGGGATTTCCGTCTTCGTCTTTCAATAAGACTGCGGCATTGTCTTCGAAGCAGACCCGCTCTCCAGTCTTTCTCCTGAATTCTTTCTTCTGCCTTATCACTACGGCCCAGAAAAGCTGTTTTTTCATCTCTACCGGACCTTTTCTTACACTGACTTTTATCAGTTCGCCCATCCTTGTAGATTGCTGCTGTCCTTTCTTGTTCTTCCCTCGCTTGACTCCTGTTATCCTGACAGTCCTTGCTCCGCTATTATCTGCTACGATAAGTTCTGCACCCACATTCAGGGTCCTTGGGACCTTTGACGCCATCGCTTTCATTTTTATTTTATTTTTTAATTTCTGTATTTTGTTTATTTTTATTATTTGATCTTAACTATGACATGATGGACAGTTTTTGATAGGGGCCGACATTCTATCAAAATAACTTTATCATTGACTTTTATCTTATCTAATAGTTCTTTTGGGACTTTGGCTCTTATGCTTGTTCGAGCTTTTGAAAATCTTTCATACTTCGGATTGTGCGCTATCCTATTGAATTCTATTGTAACTATCGGTTTAGAGACCTTCTTCACAGTACCTTCAAAGCACTTCCTGTATGGATTTATTTTTTGTTTTTCCATTTTTACAGCTTTATCTTTCTTGCTTTCTTGTTTTATTTTTATTTTTTTGCGTTTTTACGGAGCCTCTATGTTCTCTTTACTAAAGCCGAGTTTTATAAGCTTTTCTTTCACTTTCTTCGTGTGATCTCCCTGCAACTCGATTGTGTTGTTCTTCACTGTTCCGCCGCAGGCAAGTTCTTCCTTAAGCTTCTTTGCTATCTCTTTAACTTGGCTGTTGTCTAGGCCGCGCACTTCGGTGACATATTTGCCGAATTTCCTTGTTGTTCTGTGCACGGTTATTCTTTGCTTTGTTTTTTCTAGTTCTCCGCATATACACGCTTCTTTAGGTAAACCGCAGTTTGGGCATATGTCCATCTTATCTTATTTCTCTTAATTGAGTGTTAATTCTTGCTATTGTTTTTTTGATTTCTTTAATTTTTTTTGAGCCGGCTGTTGCCTGGCCTTTCTTGCTCTTAATTTTTAAGATTTCTAGAGTTAGATCTGATCTTTTGTCTTCTAATTCTTTTTTTCCTAGTCTTTTCAAATCTTTCTTTCTTATTATTGCCATTTTATCTAATCGGTTTTCTCTTCAGCTTTTTCGGATTTAGTTCTTTTTCTTCTGACTTTCTTAGTAGATTTTGCAGATTCTATCTCTTCCTCGGAATATATTTTCTCTTTATTCTCCTCTTCCAAAATCCTCTCTTTTAATTCCTTCTCAACGGATTCATGATTTATAGTTATTTTGTCAGGAATCTTTATGTCGCCCGGGACTATCGAGACCTTGACTCCTACGACCCCTGGTTGTGTGAAGGCGATGGCTTTTGCTTTGTTGACTACTTTAGTTGTTTCACCTGTCTTCTTGAGATAGCCGAAGCCGAATCTCCAACTCTTTGCTCTCTCGCTTGGAAGCCTTCCGCTCAATCTTATCTCTGCTCCAAGAGCACCACCACGAATCATCTTCTCAAGCTCTTTGTATGCTATCATCTTGAAGCTCAAAGGACCTAGATTTTCTAGGGCTGTCGCGATGCTATCTGCAACAGTCTGCGCGTCAAATAAAGGATTCATGATTTCTGCAACTTCAATCTGGGGATTTTCTAGACTAAATTTCTCTTTTAAAACTCTTCCGATGTCTTGGATTATCTCACCGCTTCTTCCTATTACAAGTCCTGGCCTTGTAGTCGAAATGACTATCTTCTCTCCGATTGGTGTCCTTTCTATCTTTACATCACTCACTCTGCCTTTTCCAAGCTTCTTTCTTATGAATTCTTTTATCTCGAATTCTTGCTTCTTCTCTTCAACGAATTTTTTCTCTATCATCTTATTTAATATTGTGTTTAGGTTTATTGAATTTTATTGTTGCTGGTCTGTGCTGATGCACGCAGCAATTTATTATTTATTTATGCGTGTTTGTTTTGGTCTGTTTATTCTTTTCATTTGAATGCGATTTTTCTCTTGCTTCTATATATATATTTGATCTCTTGAACCTTTTTCTTCCAAAAGCCATCCTTGTGCCTCGAACAGGGCTCGATGCTTTGTCTGCCTTGGCTATCATTATCATGATTTTTTCAGTATCCATGTTGTTTGTCTTGGCATTTGATACAAGGCTTTTCAAGAGTTTTATGAAATACTCTGCTGTCTTTATAGGATATCTGCCTCGGGCATATCCCTTCTTGAATCCTTTCCTATGGGGGATTTCGCCTTTAAATGGAATAGCTATCTGCATTGTCTGGACTTGTTCTAGTGCTTTTATCATCATTGAGGGATTTTTGTTTTTTATGAATCTGCATATAGCCATAGAGGTTTTTGTTGAAATAGGAAGGTCTAAGCCATAAACATAAGCCATATGCTTCTTGATTATCTTCTTTTCTTCTACTTTCTTCTCTTCTTTCTTCTTGACTGGCTTTATTTCTTTCTCTATTTTTTCCTTAGTTTCTTGTTTAATTTCTTGTTTTTGCTGTGGCTGCTGCTTTGGTTTTTGCTGCTGCTTATTCAAATTAGGATTAGATTTGTCTTTTCCCTTTGAAAACCCTTGTTCTGCGACTTGTCTTTCCATTTTTCTGTATTTTTTATTTTTATTATCTAGTTTTATTTGACTGATAGGAATGAAGAGCTTCGTGTTGCTCCGATTCCAGGTGCGCTATGCTCGACTTTCTTTCTTGTTATCACGAATTCGCCGAACCTATGTCCTAATGTATCTTCATTTAATTTAATTGGGATGAATTCTTTACCATTATGGATATTTATCTCCCAGCCTATCATCTTAGGGACGATTATCATCTCTCTTTCTTGTGTTCTGATTGGCTTGCCTTTTGCCAGCTTCTTCTCACATTTCTTCAAAAACTTCTCTATCTTCTCAGCTTGTCTAAGTAAAGACCTTCTCTCTCGAGCTGTAAGAAGTTTTGCGAATTCCCGAATATCAAGAGCCCTTAATTCTTCTATTTTCTTTCCTTTGAAGCTGAATTCTTTTAGTGCCATTTTTATATTGTTATTGAATTTTTATTAAGTTTTATTTCCTTTTTCCAGTTCTTCTTGGCCTGATTAGACCGACCTTCTTTCCTGGAGGCGCATTTCTCTTCGCTATCTTTGATTTAATTCTTTTTCCTCTTCCTGAACCGAATGGATGATCGATTGCATTGACCTTTACAGCTGAAGTTCTTGGCCATACCCTTGCTCCCCTAGCTCTCTTGATGTAGAACATCTTTCCTGCTGTCATGATTGGCCTTTCTTTTCTTGAGCCTGCTGCAATAATGCCTATTGTAGCTCTGCATCTTGGATTAAAGAGTTTTTCTTGTTTTGAAGGAAGCTCTACTGTTATAAGCTTGTCTTTTTTTGTTATTTTTGCTGAAATCCCTGAAGTTCTTACAAGTTTTCCAGATGAACCTGGAAATGTCTCTATATTAAAGATTTCTGTACCCAAGGGCATCAATCCTATTGGCATGATATTTCCTGACTTGATCTGTGCATCTTTCCCTATCTCTATCTCTTGTCCTTGGATTAAGTTATTGGCTGCTATGTTGAAAAATAAGGTCTTGCCGACTTTTATCTTCGCTACAGGTGCTGAATAGCATATGACATTCATGAGCTTCTGTACATGGCCTTTGCCCTCTACTTTCAAATCAGGATATTTGGCTGATATGGTATAGGCTCTTTTAGTTGCTCTATATCTCAAAGAGCCATGTCCTCGCGCCTGTTGAATTATAGTTTTTCCCATTTTGTGTTTGTGTTGGTTATTTTTAGATTATCCCGAGTTTAGTCGCAATATCGATTGCTGGTGTTTTTGCATCAAGCTTGATGAATGCGATTTTTTTATTTTTTAGTACATGTGTATTTATTGAGATGACTTTTGCCTTGAAAGTTGTTTCAAGTTCTTTCTTGATATCTTCTTTCTTCGCTTTCCTATTAACGTAGAAGACTATCTTGTTCTCTAGTTCAATCATCTTGACTATCTTCTCTGTTGTTATCGGTTCAATCAGTACTGACATTTTTTTATTTTTATTTGAATTTATTTCCTATCTCTTTAATTGCTTGTTCTGTGTAGATTGTGAGTTTTCCTGGCTTTCCATTCAATGATAAAGAAGGAACATTCATGTGTGAGACCTTGACTTCATTGATTAGATTTGAAAGTTTGCTTTTTTCTTTATCTCCGATTATCAGAGTTGCTTTTCTTGCATTTTTGTACTTCCTCCCTCGGATTTTTCCTTTTCCTTTTCTTATCTTCCTTTCTTTCATTATCTCAAGCTTATCTTTATCCAATTCTTTCACGAATTCTTTCGGCTTCTCTATCAAAGAAGACTTTATGATTATTGGAAATGGAACTTGAATTGGGTTTGAATAGTTTTTTTTCATAATTTCTTGAGAGGCTGTTGCAGCTATGCAAGACCTTATTGCCAGAATCTTCTCTTTCTTGTTGATTATCCTTTGTCTTCTTTCGAGTTTTGGCGGATGTGCTTGTCTTCCTTTGACAGTTCCTGGGGAAAAGGTTCCGACCCAATAGAATTGGTCTCCACGCCTCCATAGGGCCTTTCTTGGGACTCTTGATATTCCCTTGCCATATAGGGTCTTGAACTTCCTTCTTGTGTGGCTCTGTTTTCCTGTCGAAGATTGTTTTCCTGCAAGAGGATAGACAGTGTATCTCTGTTTTTTGAACATGGCATTATAGACTTTCTCTACAATATCTACCCGAATATTTGACGAAAATACTGATGGAAGTTCTATCTGTTCTTGCGTGTTCAGGATTTTTGCTTTCATTACATATATGGCGAGGATACCTCGACTTTCAAGCCGATGGAGGAATCGCCATCACCAAAGTTTAATTTTCGAGATACTTTAGTTTCATGAGGGCTGACGTTGCCCTCAATGAAAACTAAACATTTGCTTAGCGTGAGCTCTCTTGCTCTCTGCTGAGCAGGAGATAAAAAATGAATCTGCAATCCCATAACCATGCCTTCGGGCAAAATGCTTTCCATCTTGTGTGGAAGCCTAAATATGCGATGGACCCCTTCAAATTTTTTGGAGTTAAGGTCGATTGTGAAAGGTTCATCCGCGAGGCGGCTGAACGCAATGGATGTGACATCTATAAGTTGCATGTTGCTGTCGACCATGTCCATCTTTTTGTTGAGCTGCCTCCAACAATGTGTGTGAGCAGAGCTTTGCAGTTGTTCAAGGGCTATTCTGCTTACCATCTGATGAAGAAACATCCTTGGCTGAGAAATTGGTTCACTAAAGGACATTTCTGGAGCCCAGGAAAATTTTTCAGGAGCGTTGGGAACACAACTAGTGATGCTGTTGAGCACTACATTAGTTCTTCTCAACCTTGGTGTGTTTTGTCTTAACATTTTATATTTTTATGTCATGATACCTCGGGCTTTAGCCCGAGGAGCGTCATTTTTTAGTTGATTATGTTTATGTAAGTGTAAAAAGTTTATGTCTTGCAACACTCTGCTTGAAAGCAGACAATGTTGTGTTGCGCATTTAATTTTAACTTATATTTTTTTCCTCCTAATTTAAAACTTTGATTATTTCATAGTTCTTTTTGAGTGTTTTTTTAGATTCTCTTAATGGATTTGTTAGAATTATCTGCCTTCTTGCAGGACCCTGGATTGAGCCAAGGACTATCGCATAGTTTGTCTTTATCTTTCCATAGTTCTTTAGCTCTAGAGGGAGTTTTGATGCTGGCCCAATATCTATGATCTTCTGATTATAGTGTGTCCTTTTGAAAAATCCAAGCTGACCTGCCATCGGTGCATGAAATGTGACTCTTGAAGGATGCCATGGAGCTAGAGAACCAGGACGTCTTACTCCCTTTTCTGTTTTATGTGGTTTCAGGGCTATTCCATGTCTATGGACTGGGCCCGAGAAACCGAATCCTTTTGTCACTCCATGTATATCTACAAGGTGATTTGAGGTGAAGAAGTCTGATAAATTCATCTCTTTATTAAGATGGGCCTTAGCGATTTCTAGTTTTTCATGCAAAGTTCCAGAAAGTCCGAGTTCAGCAATATCTGGTGTCTTTTTCTTCTCTGTCTTCTTGACTTGAGTATAGACAAGAATTCGGAGATTATCATAATTATTAAGATTTTTTTCAGCTTCTGAGAGATTTGATTTTTTCTTTGGAAGTTTTATAATGTGCTTGAGTTCTTTATCTAGATTATCAGCAAGAACTTCAGTGACAAGCTGATGATTTTTATAGAATCGTATTGATAAAATTTTGAGAGAAGGAGATTCGAGGATTGTGACAGGAATGATGATATGCTTGCCCTTGGTCATAGAATCTGGAGTAAGATCATTGGCGATGACTCTGGCGTTCCCTGCTTTATATGCGATGAAGCCAAGAAGTCCTTTTTTTGCAGAATGCTTATGTTCCAAAGGTTTCCAGTTGACTCTAGGCAGGATCTTAGAAGTTCTTTTTCTTGGCCAGAACTGTAAAGAACTGGCTCTTGGTTTGTGTATCTTTCCCATTTCCTATGCTATATTTATCAATAGTGTTTATTTTTTCCATTCTACTACCCGTGCTATTTAAACCCGTTCTACCCGATAACTCTGAGAAAAATAGGTTTTTAAACGTTATGCTGGGTTCTTAGGGCATTTATGATATGGAGGAAAGCCAATTTTTACTGTTAGAATATATGTTCTTGAATATTCTTGCTTCTTTATGAAAAAAGTCAGTAAGCTTATCTTCACAATTGGCAATATCTATCCACTCATGGCCAACATGCTCTTCACTGAGTTTTACAGAGCTATCCTCTTTTAAAGTGCATAAGAATATAATCATAGTGATGATTTGACCATCTTTTCTTTTGAAATGTCGTATGTTTAGTGGAGTAAGAACATTAATATTTAATCCTGTTTCTTCTTTTATTTCTCTGGTAAGTCCCACTGTTGGGTCTTCGCCAAGTTCAAGCCTTCCGCCAGGAATCTCCCAGATTCCCGGGCTTTGGATATCTTTTTCAGACCTTTGGATGATAAATAGCTTCTCTTTATCGATTATGAAAGCCTTAACCGCAATCCTAAACCTTATTGCCTCATCATTTTCCATCTTTTTAAGTATTTAACAGATAGGATCCATTAAAAAAGTTTATTGTATTACAAAATAATCTTTCTAAGCCTCAAAATCTTTTTCTTTTATGATATCTTTGCCGTCTAAAGTCACTTTTCTCTGGAGCTTGCCTTTTCTTTTTGCCATCAATCTGAGCTTTTCAAAATCTTTTTCTCCCTTGGGCATCACTATGTCTGTTATGAAAAAAGTATGAAGAGCGAGAGCTTTCTTGAATTCTGGCATGTCCCAGCAGAACTCGGTTTTGACTTGAGGCCAGAATTTTATATCAAGTTCAAGAACGCAGAATTTATCATCTATCTTCAGGTCTCCTGATTTGCCTGGTTTTGGAAGTTTCTTCTTTGACTTCAATGATATTCCTGGACCTTCGATATCTAATAAAGCGCAGTATGTCAAGGGATTTTGCAAAACTTTTTTTAAGATGATTGAATCGAGCTGATCATCTACTTCATATTGCAGAAGGCCTAGTTTTTTTGACCTTGGATATTTTTCAAGTTCGGGAATTTTTTCTTTTATCAAGATTATGCCTGAGCATTTCAGATGTTGAGCTAGGCTCGAGCAGAACTCCGCCATCTCTGTCGCAAGTTCAAAACTTGTGCCTATCTTGATTTTTTCAGGCTGTCGTGTTATTTTTGTGACAGCCCTGCCAAGATATGTCCCTTTGCCGAATCTTACAAATTGCTTGTGCACAGAGTCATCAAGCTTGTTCTCGAATATCTTTTTTATGAACATTTTATCTCTATTTTATCTCTTTTTATTGGTATTAATATCAAAATGGTTTTTAAATCTGATGGGCCCAGCTGGAATCGAACCAGCGATCTTCTCCGTGTAAGGGAGACATTGTACCATTGAACCATGGGCCCTTGGATGATTAAAGTTTGAAACAAAACTTTAAAAAGCTTCTCTTATTTTACTTTTCATGAATGAAGATAAAAACGATAAGGATCTGGAGCAGAATTCTATTGATAGCGAGAAAGATACATATGAGAAGATGAAGGACATGGCGCAAGAGATTCCAGATGATGTGAAGAAAGAACTTGATAGATTAAGAGAAAAATTAAAAGATTTCAAAAAGGCTTTGATTAAAAAATTCAGTTACGTCGAGGCGATAGGGATCCTGCCTCCACAGGCTTCACAGATTATCGAGGAAGAGGAAGAGATTGCCAGGGAGAAAGATGAGAAAGTCGTTCATGTCATGGTCGTCATCCCTGAGGAAAAGTTCAAAGAACTTGCCAAGGTCAAAGAAGAGGCAATAAAACTTGTCAAAGATTTGAAGCCGAAGGTATGGGTCCACGTAAAGACTCCTGTGGACATATGGGAGATGTGTTTTGACGGAAAGTATGCCCTTGTTGAGGCTGTTGCAATGTCTTTTCCACTGCATGACGAAGGAATTCTTGGAGCATTGAGGGTCGCTTCTATTCATAAATCTCTAGTTTTAAGAAAATTCGAGAAGTATGTTGTCAGCTATGTCATTGCTGGGTCACTTGTCAGAGGGACTGCTGAGAAAACAAGTGATGTCGATGTCTATGTTGTAATTGATGATACTGATGTAAAAAGGATGTCAAGATTCGAGTTGAAAGAGAAGTTAAGGACTATCATCTGGAGCTATATTGTCGAGGCAGAGGAGCTTGCTGGAGTGAAGAATAAGCTCAATACGCAGGTATATATCTTGACAGAGTTCTGGGAGTCTGTCAAGGATGCACATCCAGTCATCTTCACTTTCATCAGAGACGGTGTTCCTTTATATGATAGGGGAGCATTCATGCCTTGGAAGCTGTTGTTGAGGATGGGCAAGATAAAGCCAAGTCCAGAAGCTATTGACATGTTCATGTCTCTTGGAGAGAAGATGTCAGATAATGTAAGGATGAGGCTCAATGAGATTCTTGCTCAGGATATATTCTGGGGTGTTGTGACTCCAAGCCAAGCAGTATTGATGTTATATGGGATGGCTCCTCCTACTCCCAAAGAGATAATGGAAGGAGAGTTCAGAAAAGTATTTGTCGAGAAGGAGAAACTTCTTGAGCCGAAGTACGCAGATATCCTCGAGAAGATTGTCAAAGCGTATAAAAAATATGAGCATGACCCTAAAATTGTCATCCCTGGGAGAGATATAGACGAGATGTTAAAAGATTCAACTGATTTCACAAATAGATTAAAAGAATTGATGAAGCAGATAGAGCAGAAGATGGCAGAAAAAGAAATCTCTGCGATATATGGCTCTGTATTTGAGCTGCTTGAGAAAGTAGTCGGAAAATGTTCAGAAGCAAGCGTATGTGCGAAGCTGAATAAAGAGTTCATAAGCAAGGGCTTATTGCCACCGAAGATAAATAAGCTTCTTGAAGAGATATTCGATATAAACAAGAAATTCAAGAAAGGCAGTGTCACAAAGCAGGACATAGCTTCTATGAAAAAGGCATCTTATGATATCACAAGCGCTTTGATTGAGTATCTTCAGAGGAAGGAAATATTCGAGAATGAGAAGAAAAAAATATATCTTTCATATAAAGTCCAGGATAAAGGAAAAGAATTCTTCAAAAAAGCTGAACTCTATGTTTTCAAGGACGCTGTTTTTATTGTTCCAGATATAACTCAAGATGTCATCAAGAGGATTGAGAAAGGCAAGGTCTTAGAAGCAACAAGAGAAGAGCTGAAGAAGTATCTTGAGAAAGCTCCTGGAGAGAAAAGGATGGACCATGCCCTGTTTTCTGTAATCAAGAAGATGATCGGAGAGTTTGAGATAATCATTGTATGAAGAGTTCTTTGAGATTTGAGGTATGTTAAATGACTTAGTACATTATGGGAGAGGGCTGAGCGTTTAGAGCCTGATTAATTTTTTATGCGGATTAGCTTAATTTTTAAACCTTTTAGCAAGGTTTAAAAATACTCTTTTTCTCAACTTGTTATTAAGCATATTACATCTATAACATGAAAGGAAAAGTTTTGAGTTTTAGACGAGGAAAGACAAAAGTAGTGCCAAGGCACTTTGTCCTAGAAATAGAGGGTCTTGATAAGAAGGAGAAGGCGAAGACTTTCATCGGAAAAGAAGTTTTTTGGAAAAATACTCAAGGGACAATAATCAAGGGAAAGATTATGTCGACGCATGGGAATAAGGGCCATGTGAGGGCTGTTTTTGAGCGAGGACTTCCTGGGCAGGCAATAAACGATAGTGTTGAGATAAGATAAATATGGAGGAATAAGAGTTAAGTTATAATCAAATTGCGCAGGACAACGTTGTTTTGCTATTGAGCAAAAATCCTGCAAGATATAAAATTCATTAAAACTTACATATAACATAAAAATGCAGATGAAATTACTTGTTGATGCTGGGGTGATGAAGCCAGGTCCTGCTCTGAGCCAGAAGATGGGGCCTCTTGGAATAAATTTGGGAAAGATTATTGCTGATGTAAATAAGGCCAGCGATAGCTTCAAAGGCATAAAAGTACCGGTCATTCTCGATATAAACACAAAGACAAAATCATTTACAGTCAGTGTCCTGACTCCCCCGACTTCAGAACTTTTGAAGAAAGAATTGGGGATTGCAAAAGGCTCTGGAGAGCCGAAGAACATCAAGATGGGAAATATTCCAATCGAGACTGTCATCAAGATAGCCAAGATAAAAGAAAAAGACATGATAGTCAATGGTCTGAAAGAAGCAGTCGACTCTGTCCTTGGAACTTGCGTCTCTCTTGGAATCTTGGTTGAGAGCAAGGATGGGAGAGAGATTATCAAAGAAGTGAAGGAAGGCAGGTATCATGATATTATCTCTAAAGGGACAGAGCATGCAAGCCAGGAGAAACTGGATATGCTTGCTAAAGACTTCGTCAAAGTGCAGAAAGAGCAGGATGCTTATATCAAATCTGTCGAGGCAAAGAAAGAGGCCAAGGCAGCGGCAGCGGCAGCAGGAACAACTGTCGCTCCGGGAACAGCTCCAGCAGTAGGAGCAGGCGCCGCAGCGCCAGTAACTCCAGCAGCAGCACCAGCCAAGGAAGAGAAGAAAAAGAAGTAAGTTTTAATTGATTCTAGATCAAATCATTTTATTCAGCGACAATCGAATCTTGGCCAAGGAACAATGGTTCATGCTGAGCTTGGATGTATGTTAAAGGCTCGCCTGGTTTCGGAGCTCTTTTTCTAGAAGAGACTATAATGATCCCTTGTTCAACAAGTCTTGAAAGTTCTTTGCGCGTGTCTTGAGTATCATCAAATGTCCTACATAGATCAAAGTATAAGCAATCATTGTGGCAATTAAATCTTCCAGTCAGGGGTTTTCTTGGAAAATCCCTTGAGTTGATGCCTTTGAGAAAAGCATCAAGAGTATCTGATAGGGCTGCTTCTGCTTCTGCAGTGATATCTATATCAGCTTGCAGAGAATTTTCAGGGAATATCAACTCAAAAGTGCTTGGGCCAGTGTGTTGCCTTATGACTTTTAGGCTGTCCATCATCCTCGCAACTTCTTCAAGATGCTTGTCGCGCACTTTGGGTGTTTTGTATTCTTCAGCAACTTTTCTTCTTCTTTCTTCGAGGGTTCTTTCTGGGTCTGAAGTCAGCAGCCATTGTTTTGTAAGGATGACATATAAAGGGTACTGCTCGCTGCCCGAAAAATTTGCAGCTTCCCTGTCTTTTGGGGGATGTCTTATTGTCTTTATATCTATTATCCGGCGCTTTCCATCTTTGAGAGAGATTTCATCAAGACGAGCTTCAAATTTATGTCCTTTGTACTCTCCTTTTATAGGCATTTCAATGAGTCTTGGATTATGTTCTCTTTTTTCTTGAATCCTCATATCATAGAAATTTCTGACATGAGATTTTCCTCTATTCAAAGAGGCCCAGAACTCTTGTTTTGACCTGAAAAATCCGGGATTTCTTCCAGATTTTAAAGGGTCTTTCTGTCTCTGTAAAAAGTGGATCACGAACTGATTTGCAAAACTCTCTGCGTCTTGATAGTCCACTTCCCAGAATCTTTGGCAGTGAGCATGGACTCTTTCGCCAAGATAAAAATAAGATTCATCTGGAATCTTTATCCTAAGGACCCGCTGGAAGAAATAACGTCTTCTGCATCTTTTGGTGTAGCTCGTAATCTTTGAGTAGCTCAGTCTTCTTAGAGATTGTCTTATAAGGGCTTCAGGGTCAAATGCGGCGATATAATCCTGGATTTTCGTTGGATCATAAGATGCAATCATCTTCATTTAGGGGCCAGAATAACTTAAATAGATTATTGCACTTTATCATAACTTTTCAGAATTGACATTTGAGAACTTTTATAAATCATCTTTATCTGTTTTTAGTGAGGGGTTGTAGTATAGCTTGGTTTAGTATTCGGGTCTTGGGCACCCGTGACCCAGGTTCAAATCCTGGCAACCCCATTCCTATTCATCGAGCATAATAGGATTTGAACCCCAGGTTCATGCTAAAAAAACAGGAGTTTTTTGGCACGCCGAAAATCCTTGATTTTCAAGCGAATCCTGGCAACCCCATTCCCCTTTCATCCTAAACTTTATAAACCATCTTTTTCTCAAGTAAATATCAATCAATACTAAAATGACAAAGACAAAGAAGGTCGGAGCTGCAGGAAGATTCGGAGTGAGATGTGGCTCGAGTGTAAGAGCGAGATGGAGTGTTGTTGAGGCTAAAAGGAAGGCCAAGCAGAAATGCCCATTATGTTCAAGATTAGGATGTAAAAGAGTGGCTAAGGGATTGTGGAAATGCCCTAAGTGCGGAAAGACTTTTACAGCCGGGGCCTATCACTTACCAACTGACTAATTAAATCATACTTATCAGATAAATTTAAAAGATAAAATTCATATAATATCCCATGACAGATTACAAA
>CAZKFK010000003.1:0-18424 GCA_964552095.1 Candidatus Woesearchaeota archaeon
AGTAAAAAAAGAACCTTTAAAAACTCCAGAGCACTAGGATTATATTCAAATATGTTGAAAATGAATCATTTTCAAACATGCTTGGAATCCAAAATATTCAAACCACTTATCAAAACAAGTGGGATTCCAACATATAAAAAAAGGAGGTTTAAAAATGCCTAAAGCAAAAAGCAACTTAATTGGTGCATGGGCCTTTTTGATAGGATTGGTACTAGCGATTATATTCGCATTCATACCAGGCATCGGAGCATGGCTTGGATGGGTATTATTCATAATCGGTATAGTCGTGGGCCTATTGAACATAAGTGATAAAGAGACTCAGCCATTCTTGATGGCCGGCGTTGTTCTTGTGATTGTCACTGCTCTTGGAGCAAGCGCATTCGCAGGACTAGCCTATATCCCTAAGCTACTGACAAATGTTCTAGCACTTTTCGTGCCTGCAACAATCGTCGTTGCTCTGAAGTCTGTGTTCTCAATGGCACACGACTAAATAGATAGGCCTCACATTTTTTTATTTTAATTTTTTTATCTTTTTTAAGATTAAACAGAAGTTGTTCTATAGAAAAGTTTATATTCTCTTGCTCTAATCAGCGGTATGGATACAAAAGCAAAACCCTATATCGGAGTTACAGGATTAACAACAGAGACAGAGGTTAATCAGGTACTTGGGGATTTTTCGAGAGCAGGATATTCTACGGAAACCCCCCATGTTCCAATGCTCGGATTTTTAGTTAGCAGAGATACGCTTAATCACCATCTTCCACCAAATAGGAGATATCCCCCTATCGAAAAACTTAGAAGTCTTCTGTATGATGCTAAGGGGAAAGCTCTTGCAATGATTCACTATCATGAACGAGAAGGCGATGCTCTTGATATGCATATTAGAAGACTATTTGACGGAACAGGTATCCATCAAGATGACCTTTGCAGAACTTTACAATTAAATGTCCATATTCCAGATCCTGCCCAAGTCAGATCTATAAAAGATAAGTTCGATGACATGCAGATAGTATTGCAATTAAATCACAAAATACTCGAATGCCATGACCCAGACGAAATTGCTAGGCTCGTTCAAGAATATGGGGATTCTATTGATTATGTTCTTATAGATCCATCGGGTGGAAAAGGATTAGAACTTGATATCCCATTTTCAGCAGCAATCTACCGAGAATTAAAAGAGCAGTCTCCAAGATTAACAATAGGATTTGCTGGAGGCTTCACTTCGAAAAATGTAAAAAAAAGGCTAAGGACCTTGAAATCACTCTTGGGGACTACCGACTTCAGTATAGATGCAGAAGGCGGTTTAAGAGAGCTCTTAAGTGATAAGTTCGGCGATGATATTCTTATTCAAGGAGAGGTTGAAAGATATTTGATTGACGCCCATACGCAATTAGCATAATCCTCTTTTAGAAGCTTTATCTACTCTGCATTTTTTTACAACATTCATGAAATCTCTAACAAGTTTTCTATCAACCACCCGATAAGTATCTTCATCTGGTTTGAAAGTAGTTCCAACTATTGCCCCATCTGCAATCATAAGCTGCTTATATGCATTTTGTGGAGTTAAGCCAGCCCCGACAATAAGAGGATATTGACCCATAAACATTCTAAAGGTTCTAATTTTGTCATAAGGGGTTTCTTGCCCAGTTCCCTCTCCTGTAACAACTATTGCCTCTGCTCTACTCATTCCTTGTCTTAAATCTATCTCTAAAAGTGAATCGGAGACAGGGTGGTAGTATTTTGGCCAGACTCCGCCAAGAACAACAATTTCTGGAAATTCAGATTTCGCTCTTTCATACTCGGATAGATTAAGTTCTATGGGCGATTCTTTAAATTTTCTATTGCGATATTTCCCAGCTACATAATCTAATTGTACAAAACTCGCCCCATATTGAGATGCTAGCGACATTGAAGTCCTGAATTCATTAGGCAAAACATTAACCCCAAGAACAACTTTTTTTCTGGCTTTAGATGCCTCTCTCAATGTATCTTCGACATCACATACGCCATGTGAGTGATAATTTTCGATTATAGCCCCATCAACCCCCTCAAGCTCAAAAATTTCAAGTTCATGAAGCGCTCTCATAACACAATCCTCTCCGAAATCACGAGCAAGATGAATCATCCCTAAGACAGGGGTATTTCCGAATAATTTTGAGAAATTATCATTAGGCTTCATATTTTATCCTAATAATTCGCATTATTAAGCTTTTATTTAATTACTTTCAATATTAAATAAACAAAATGACGCTCCTCGGGCTAAAGCCCGAGGTATCTGTATGTAAAAATGCTTGAAAACCTAGTTTTCAGCACGCCGAAAATGCAGACCATTTTCGAGCGGAAGCGCATTAATGCTAAACAAAGCGCATGTGCTAAAAAATCAGAAGATTTTTGGCACGCCAAAAATTTCAAAAGAAATTTTTTAGCGGAGATAAAATGCTAATAAGAGCTTGCTTAACACTTATAAATTTGGAGGATGGCGATTCCTCATTCGGCATAAATGCCGAAGTATCCTCGCCATGTATGTAATGAATGAACGAAAAGAGAAGAATATGAATTCTAGAATCGTGATATTTAATCACTACTTCTAGAAAAAAATAAGTTCTAGAATTGCAGTATGTAACTGTGACTTCTAGAATCATAAAAACTCGTGCCGAGTTTTTGTGATGCGGAAAAAGATTTCTTTTTCCAGCATGTTTTATGATTCAGACAAGACTGCCTCGAAGGCAAAACTTGTCTTGTCAAAAATATTGAAAATTATATCTTCACATCTATCTTAACTTATCTCTTTTATTTTTAGTTGAATCCTGGCAAGAAGTTTGAGATTGTCCTGGCAAAGAATGGGCTGTTCATTGATATGGCGACATCACTCTCATCACTATTGTCCGGAGTTATAGTTACTAGCATTCTTGCATTATCGACTATTAGCATTCTTGCATTAGCCCTTGTCTTTTTTACTTGTACTCCAAGCTGTCTGCTTAGGTTCATCAAGCCCTTCAAGTCTTCAGTATCATTTGTAGCAACACTGATTGAAACATCCTTTTCTTTTAATTTTTCGAATAAAGGCTTCAAGAAAGATGATTTTCTTTTTAGAGCATCTAAAGTTGATATCAAAACAACTTCTTTCTGCGCTCCTGATATAAGATCTTTCATGTGAGCATAAATGTTTGATCTTCCTTTTATTGAAGAAGTTAAGTCTTCGACTTGTATCGGCTTTATTCCATTAGTATAAAGGTTTTCAAGTTCCTTATAGTCCAAGGAATTTCTTATATTTGCCAAGCCATTGACTCTCTCATTGGCTTCTTTCATCAGATTATTCTTCATCCTTTCGATGACAACAGCTGGTTTTACAGCGATAAACTTGACTGGCTTGCCGAGCTTAGCAACAGCGAATCCTTTCTTTTCAAGGCTTTCAAGAACATCATATACTCTAGATCTTGGAACTCCTGACATCTCAGCTATCTCTCCAACAGAAGCTATGCTTTTGCTCAAAAGAGCTACCCAGACCTTGCTCTCATATATATTCAAGGCAAAGTGGTATTTGACTTTCTTTATTAAATCTTGTTTATTGACCATTTTATTTTTATTATCTCCTTTCATCTATATATCTTGGTCTGTAAAATGCAGCTATCATATCTCGAGTGTTCTTAGCCTCGCCGATTGCATTTATTATACTGACTAATCCTGTTCCCAAACAAAGCAAAGCTCCTGCACCATACAACATAGTTTCATTAGGAATCCCTGATGGGATATAAAATTGACTAGCTGTAGCATTATATGAATCAATAGCCTTCGTTACAAGTGCTCCGCCAATAGGCAAGGATATAAGAGCTGTAAGGACACTATGTTTTGTTCTATTGAAGAAGCCATTCATTATCTGTTGTGCTCGACTTATCTCTTCAGCATTTGGTTGTGTTTCTGTCATTTTTAATATGATTTTATTTTAATTAATTTTTACTACTTTTTAATGAATAAGCTATTTATAAACCTTTCTATTTGTGACTACTTGACAGAGAATAAAATAAGGCTAATGGAACTGCTTTATTAGGTCTATTATGTCCTAAAGGACACGAATATTTTTAAAGCGATTAAAAAACAAAAGGTTTAAAAACGTTCGTATATGAGGATTATAATACATTTAACTTCAATCTAGTCATAAAAATGCACGTTCTACAGCCAAAACACACAAAAATTAGCGCGCAGGAAACAAAAGAGTTACTTGCAAAGTTCAACATCAGTCCATCACAACTCCCAAAAATTAAAAAAAATGATCCTGCACTGCCTGCCGACGTGGAAACAGGCAACATCATCAAGATAGAAAGAAAAAGTGGCGGGAACAAAACAATCTATTACAGAGTAGTTTTATAGAACAATGCCAGAACAAACTTCGCATGTAGCCGGCAATAGGCTATTGATTAAGAAATATCTGCAAGAACACTCACTTGTAGAGTCAAATATCACTTCTTTCAATGACTTTGTAGACAGAAGACTGCAAGAGATAATAGATAGTATAAATGAAGAGATCTCAAGAGAAGAAGTGGACATATGGCTCGGAAAGATTTCTGTGGGCAAGCCAGAGATTATAGAAGCAGATGGTTCAAAACATGCAATCTCGCCGATAGAAGCTAGATTGAGAAAAGTCACTTACTCTGCCTCATTATATCTTGAAGTGAGCACAGGAAACAAGGAATTCACCATAGTCGAGCTCGGAAAAATCCCGATAATGGTAGGAAGCAAGCACTGTAACTTGCATAATATGAATTCTGAAGAGCTTACAAAGAGCTACGAAGATCCAAAAGATCCAGGGGGATATTTCGTAATCAATGGAAATGAGCGAGTTTTGGTTATCATCGAAGACCTTGCGCAGAATCAGCCCTTCACAGAGATAACATCAAAAGGGTTCATCCTGAGAATCTTATCACAACGAGGGAGTTATAGGATTCCTGTCACAATCAATAAAGCCCCTGATGGAAACCTCTTCGTATCATTCTCGAGATTCAAGAATGTCCCTGCGATGCTTCTGATAAAAGCACTTGGAATAACTAAAGATAGCGAAATCGCTTCTTTGATAGGAAAAGAAACAGATTCTTTGATAGTCAGTCTATCTGGCTCTTCAAGCATCTCAGATTCCGAGGATGCTGTCATGGCAATAGGCGAGAAGATGAATATCCAGGGGACAAAGAAAGAAATTCTTACAAGAGTAAGGTCAAGGATAGACTCTGCATTCTTGCCACACATAGGGACTAAGCAAGATGCAAGAAAAGATAAAGCAATAACGCTCTGCAAATTGATAAAACAATTCCTTATCTCTCAAGAGTTAGGATTAGAGACAGACAGGGACCACTATGCCAATAAGAGAGTCAGGCTTTCAGGAGACTTGCTAGCTGACTTGTTCAGGGTCAATCTCAATATCTTCATCCGAGACTTACAGCATAATATCCAGAAGATAGAGAAGAAAAAGAAGTTCTATTCAGTCAAATCAATAGCAAAATCAACTCTTTTCCAGCATAGGATAGAGAGCGCAATCGCAACAGGTTCTTGGATAGGGGAGAGAGCCGGGGTCACACAGAACATGGACAAGACAAATGGTCTCGCAGTCCTTTCAGAGCTTCAAAGAGTCGTAAGCTCCTTGCCAAATGAACAAGAGAACTTCAAAGCAAGGACTTTACATCCTACTCATTATGGCAGATTCTGTCCTGTAGAGACCCCAGAGGGAACATCAATAGGCCTGAGAAAAAATTTGGCCATGATGGCGATAGTCAGCACAGCAATCAAGATGCCAGAGAAAGAGCTCATCTCACAACTCGAGAAGTCAGGTATGAAGACAATCAAAAAGAAATAAAAAAATCACGATTATTGCTAAGTGCATAAGCACAACATTAGCAACAAAATAAATCAATAACAATATAAGCTAAATAAAGCGCACCAAAAAACACAAATAAAAAATGCCAGACATATTCCATAACGGAAAATTCATAGGAGAAGTTGAGTCCTCTCAGCAATTCATCCATCAAGTCAAGATGAAAAGAAGAAAAGGAGAGCTTCCAGAGGAGCTGAGCATAAGATACGACCCGAACTTAGACACTATATTCATAGCAACAGACACTGGAAGAATCCTAAGACCCTTGATCATAACTGAGAATGGAGAGTCAAAACTCGGCTCAGAACAAGTGAAATCAATCGAGAAAGGAGACCTTAACTGGAACGATCTTCTAAAACAAGGCATAATCGAATATATTGATGCTGCAGAAGAGAACAATCTTCTAGTGGCCATGAAACCAAAAGAGATAGGCTCTGAGACAACACACTTGGAGATAGACCCAATAGCGATGTTTGGCTTAGTGACTAGTTTAGTTCCTTACGCAAACCATGACCAGAGTTCAAGATTAAATAGAGGAAGCAAGACACAGAAGCAAGCTCTAGGGCTATATGCGGCAAATTATCTGGACTTGATCGACACTGATGTCTCAATCTTGCACTATCCTCAGAAACCAGTAACGCGCTCATTCATCTATGATACTTTGAACTTCTATCCAGCTGGCCAGAACGTAGTCCTCGCTATAATGGCCTATGAAGGATACAATATGAGCGATGCGATTATAATAAATCAAGCCTCTATCCAGAGAGGCCTGGGAAAAAGTACATACTTCAGAACCTATACAAGCAATGAGCTCCAGTATCCTGGAAACCTAAAAGACGAGATATTGATTCCATCTAAGGACGTAGCAGGCTATAGGACAGAAGAAAGTTATGCTCAACTCGAAGAGGATGGGACAATATTCCCAGAAGCTAATCTTAAAGAAGGTGATGTAGTCATAGGCAAGGTCTCTCCACCAAAATTCTTGCTTGAGATGGAAGAGATCTCTCTTGCAAAGTCAAGAAAAGAGAACAGTACAGCAGTCAGACAAGGTGAGCGAGGAGTCGCAGACGCAGTTTTCATAAGCAATGATGCAGAAGGCAGAAAGATTGTTCAAGTCAGGATGAGAGACAACAGAGACCTCGAATTTGGGGATAAATTATCAACTCCACATGGACAGAAAGGAGTCGTAGGTTTGATAGTCCCTGAAGAGAACATGCCTTTCACAGCTTCAGGAATCAAACCAGACTTGATATTCAATCCTCATGGTGTTCCAAGCAGAATGACAGTCAGTTATCTGATAGAGCTTCTATCAGGCAAGGTCGGCTGTCTTAAAGGACAGATAATGGACGGAACAGCATTCGCCAATCAAGAAGTCGGAGACATGGAAAAAGAATTGCATGCTTTGGGATTTAGATATGATGGCAAAGAAACTCTATATGACGGTGTTTCAGGAAAGCCCATAGATGCAAAGATATTCATCGGAAACATGTATTACTTGAAATTGAAGTACATGGTCTCAAATAAGATACAAGTAAGAGCATCTGGAAAGATAACTCTGTTGACAAGGCAGCCCATAGAAGGAAGAGCAAAAGGCGGAGCCCTGAGAATGGGAGAGATGGAAAAAGATGCCCTAGTAGCTCATGGAACATCTCTACTATTAAAAGAGAGATTCAGTTCAGACAATGTCACAGTCTATATCTGTCCATCTTGTGGAGCCTTTGGAATCAAAGATAAGATAAAGAAGCGGGAGATATGTCCTGTCTGCGGTCATCAAAAACTTGAGCAGATTGAGCTTTCATATGCATCAAAACTATTATTTGAGGAAATCATGGCTATGCACCTATTCCCTCATTTCGTGATGAAAAATAAATATGATGAAAATTGACGATTCAATATTAAATAAGTAAAAAACAATAAAATGAGCTCCCCATGCCAGTATCAAGATGTTTGCGCGAATAGAGCAACAGACTGCACACAACAGAAGTATGATGCAAGTTGTGGAAGCTTGAAGACAGTAAAACAAGCTGCAGCAGAAGCAGGAGTACCCGGAGCAAGAAGAATTACTCCAGACATGTTCAGAGATACTATAGGCGGTAGACACTTGCCTCCATAAAAAAATAATCAAAATAAAAAATAAACCAAACAACATACATCAAAATGCCACAACCAATAATAATAAAACAAGTCAAGGAAATCAAGTTCACAGTCTTCAGTCCTGAACAGATAAAGAAGATGAGCGTGGCAAAGGTCGTCACTCCTGAGCTCTATGATATGGATGGTTATCCAGTTGATGGAGGCCTCATGGACTTGCGATTAGGAGCAATTGGTCCAGGAATAAGATGCCGAACTTGCGGCTCAGGACATAAAGAGTGCCTGGGACACTTCGGATATATAGAACTTGCAAGGCCCATAATACATATCAAGTTCATGAACCTGATAGAGCTCTGCTTGAAATCAACATGCCAAGAGTGCTCAAAGATAATGCTCGCTGAAAAAGACATTCTAGCGAAGAGATTCGATAAAGCAAAGCTCGCGAAGAAATGCCCGCACTGCGGTGCAAAACAAGACAAGATAAAGTTAGAGAAGCCGACAATGCTCTATCTTGGAAAGAAGAGGATATTCCCGACAGAGATAAGAGACAGGCTAGTCAAGATTTCAAATCAAGACCTAAAATACTTTGGGATTGACCCAGACTCATTCAGGCCAGAGTGGGCTATATTAACTCTTTTATTAGTTCCTCCTGTAACAGCAAGAGCCTCTATAACACTTGAATCAGGGGAAAGGTCAGAAGATGACTTGACACACAAGCTCTCAGATATCTTAAGGGCTAATCAAAGGTTATGGGAGAACTTGAATGCAGGAGCTCCTGAAGTCATCATCGAAGATTTATGGGACCTTTTACAGTATCATATCACTACTTACTTTGATAATGAGACTTCTCAAGTCCCTCCGGCTCGTCATAGGTCTGGACAGCCTTTGAAAACTATTACAGAGAGGATAAAAGGAAAAGAAGGAAGAATCAGGCATAATCTTGCTGGAAAGAGAGTCAACTTCTCTGCAAGAACAGTGATATCTCCCGATCCTTACATCAAGTTAAATGAAGTCGGTGTCCCTCTTGAAGTCGCTAAGGTCTTGACTATTCCTGAACGAGTCACTGAGACGAACATAGAATTCTTAAGAGAACTCATCAAAAAAACAGAGTATCCATGCGCAACAGCGATTGAAGTCGATGGAAGAAAGAAAAGAATAACAGATAAATTAAAAGACCAGTTCGCAGAAGAACTCGCTGTAGGATATGTTGTAGAGAGACATGTTAGAGATGGTGATATTGTCCTGTTCAACAGGCACCCCTCATTGCACAAACAGAGCCTTATGGGCCATTTCATAAAAGTCCTGCCAGGAAGGACTTTCAGGATTCATCCTGCTGTGACCGCTCCTTATAATGCTGACTTTGATGGAGATGAGATGAACATCCATGTTCCACAGACAGAAGAGGCAAGGGCAGAAGCGAAAACTATCACTGACATCAAAGAGAACATGATGTCTCCGAAGATAAATTCAAATGTCTATGGTTGTGTCGAGGACGCCATAACTGGCCTATATCTGCTGACGATGTCTTCAAAAATACCCAAGAAAGATGCTATCCAATTGCTTCTTTCATCAAGGAACGAACCTCAAGATATATCTTCAAAAGATTTCTTGAATGGGAAGGAAGTCGTTTCGATGATAATGCCAAAAGTCGACTTCGAATCAAGGACAAAAGCATGCAAGGGAAAAGAGTGCCCCTACTATAACAAGTGCAAGAAATCTGAATGTCCTAATGATGCATATCTTATAGTCAAGAAAGGAAAAATACTATCTGGAGCACTAGATGAAAGGTCTCTTGGAATAGGCTCTAACACACTCATCACAGAATTCGACAGGCAGATAGGAAGAGATGAGACTGTCGAATCCATAGGAAGATTATTTTTGCTTGGAGTCATGTTCCTCACAACAAAGGGAATAACTATTTCACTTGCAGATATCCAGACAGAGGATAAGACTAATAAAGAGACGAGCGAGGTAATTAATCACGCTGAAAAAGAAGTCGAGAAGATAATCCAATCCTACTATGATAAGACCTTGGAAATTCTTCCAGGAAAGAGCGCTGAAGAATCAAGAGAGATAAAGATAGTCCAGACATTGAATGAGATCAGGTCAAAATCAGGGGAGATAATCAAGAAGAATTTGAGAAAATCAAATCCACTATATACCTTGATGGTCTGTGGAGCCAAAGGAAGCTTACTGTTCATGACACAGATGGCAGTCACAGTAGGACAGCAATCACTCTGGGCCAAGAGAATCGATATAGGTTATGATAAGAGGACTCTGTCATTCTATAAACAGAATGATTTCCTGCCAAGAGCTCGGGGATTTGTAAGGTCAAACCTATTGAAAGGATTAGATGCAGATGAGTTCTTCTTCACAGCAATAACAGGACGAGACTCACTTATGGATACAGCCCTAAGGACTCCAAAATCAGGATATCTATACAGAAGACTATCAAATGCTCTACAAGATATAAGAGTCGAATATGACGGGACTGTAAGAGATTCTAATTCAAATATAATCGAATTGCAGTATGGAGAAGATGGGATAGATGTCACAAAAGCCCATCTCACAGACAATAAGATGCAGCCAGCAGAAGCAGCAGGTATGCTTACTGCTCAGAGCTTCGGAGAGCCTGGAACGCAGATGACACTAAGGACTTTCCACTATGCTGGAGTCTCAGAGATGCAAGTCACAGTCGGTCTTCCAAGGCTTATCGAGATTTTTGATGCAAGAAAAGAGCCTTCAACACCTTCCATGGAGATATACATGGAACGCGAGTTCAACAATGAAGAAGAGATAAGAAAAGTGGCTAGAAAAATAAAAGAAGTCAGGCTTTCAGAGGTCTCAAAGAGAGTCGACATTGACTTCACGAATTCTAAAATCGAGATAACCCTAAGCAAAGAGTCTTTGAAGAACCTATATCTGACTCCAAATAAGATTGTCGAGGGTCTTGAGAAGAAACACATAAAAGCAAAACTCAGCACAGATGATAGGATAATCATCAAGCAGAAAGAAGACCCCACACCTGGAAGCTTGTATCAGCTCAAAGAGAAGCTCAAGGACATGATAATAGCTGGAATAAAGAACATAAGCCAGGTCCTTCCTGTAAAAAGAGATTCTGGGGACTATGTGATACTGACAGCGGGCTCAAACCTTGAAGAAGTCATGACTATAAAGGGCGTCGATAAGACAAGAACAACTACAAATAATATCCATGAGATTTCCTTGGTTCTAGGAATCGAAGCAGCCCGGCAAGCTATATGCTCAGAAGTCAAGAAAGTCATCACAAATCAAGGACTAGCAATAGATGAAAGGCACATAAGATTGATGGCAGATGCTATGACCTCAAGCGGCTCTGTCAAAGGAACGACAAGAATCGGAATCATAGAAGAGAAACCCTCTGTACTTGCAAGAGCTTCTTTCGAGACTCCTATAAAACATTTCATAGGAGCCTCTGTGACAGGGACTAAAGACAGACTTGTCAGCGTCGTAGAGAATCTAATTCTGAACCAGCCGATTCCTGTCGGAACAGGCCTGCCTGGACTCCTAGTCAAATTGACAGACCAAGAAGCGCTGGTCAAGAAACATGTGGCTCCTAAAAAGAAAGCGAAGAAGTAAAAAGAGAGCATTCTCAAAAATAAATGAAAAGACAAATAGATAAGTAAAATGAAACTAGATATAAAAGCGATTCAGAACATGAACTTGTTCGAGAAAATCACTGGAGTCAAATCAAAATACTGCTTGACATACAATAATGCCCTTATATTCATTGTTCCAAGGCACATGATGAGCAAAGCCCTAGGCCCTGGCGGCTCGAATATATCCAATATAAGCAGGAGATTGAATAAGAAAGTCAGGGTAATACCTCATCCTCAAGCCCAGAACACAATTGAACTTGAGAGATTCATCAGAGCCATGATCTATCCTCATGATTTCAAGAGCATAGTCCATGAGAACACTGAACTCATAATCTTCAGCATGCCAAGAACTAAGGCTGCCTTGATAGGCCGAAATAAGCAGAGGATTGGGGAGCTCTCGGATATCCTCGAGGAATTTTTTGGGATTAAACACATTTTGATTAAATAATGTGTTTTATACCAAAAAATTCAGCCATGGAAGCACATTAAATCAGATTGCCAAGTGCCTAAGCACAACCTTGGCAAGAAAACAATTTAATACCCCCATATAATATAAAACCACCTTTATCAATAATCGTCTTGCTCGTGTCTGATGACAAAAACAGCAAGATATAAAAATAATCTCTTAAAAAATGTATGAACCAAGAGAAGATTCGTTCCTTATCGCGAAACATATCAAAGATTTCTGTCACAAAAGCTCAGATTTCAATGTCCTGGATATGGGAACAGGCTCAGGTATCCTTGCTATAGAGGCTTCAAGATATTCAGATGATGTCACTGCAGTTGATATAGACAAACAAGTTATCTTATATCTAAAAGGCAAGAAAGAAGACCCTACGCTATCCTATCTCTCAAATAAAGCGCGAACCATAAAGTTCATTCATTCAGACCTTTTTTCGAATCTAAAAGGCAAAAGATTCAACCTCATCATATTCAATCCCCCTTACTTGCCCTCAAAATCAAACGCATATAAGCACATTGATTTAGATGGAGGATTGCATGGAACTGAAATAATAGAGAAGTTCTTAAAACAAGCAAAAAAACATCTAAAGCCACATGGAAAGATTCTCCTTCTTGCCTCTTCTTTAAACAGGGGCATCTTGCTTTTATTCAGAAAATATGATTTTTCCTATAAGATACTTGACCAAGAGAACTTTTTCTTCGAAAAACTCTATGTTTTTATTTTAGAATAAGAATAGACTTATAAAACCATTTCACATTAATAATCATGGTAGAATCAGATTATGACCTTGAACTTGATAGAATCATAAGGGAGATAAAAAAGAAGAAAGCAAAACTTGTCTGTCTTCAGCTTCCTGAAGGCCTAAAACCTCTTGCGACAAAAATCGTCGACGAATTAGAATCAAAAACAAAGGCCAAATGCATAATTTGGATGGGCACATGCTACGGAGCTTGTGACACCCCAAATATTGAGCATATTCGGCCAAAGATAGACTTAATCATCCAGTGGGGCCATAGCCCTTGGAAATTCAATAAATAATTTATAAAATGGAAGAAATAGAAGAGACATTCGGAAAAATCCAAATTTTAGAATCGACTAAAGAATTTGGTTCCTCTATCCTCATAATTAATCCTGGAAAAGAGATATCTAGACATCATCATAAGAAGATGAAAGAAGTAGAAATAATTCTTGAAGGCAGGCCCCTTTATCTTGCAGATAATCTCATTCATAGCAAGGGAGACATAAATGTCTGGAAGCCATATCAAGTCCATGGATACAAGAACATCTCAAGTTCTATAACAAGAATACTATGTATAACCGTCCCTCCCTATGACCCTAAAGACGTTTTTGAAGATTGAAGTGCTCGGTCTTCATCAACACTCTTAGAATCTCTTTCATCTCAAACTTTGTTTTCAAATCACATTCATCTTCAGCAAGATTTATCAAAAGAACAGGCGTTTTGTACTTCTTGCAGAGCTTAAGATTCTGGATGACTCTTCCTAATTGCTTTGCATCTTTCAATTCATCAAGCGAGATAAGGATCATCTTTTTATTCTCAATAGCAATTTTGCAAAGCACATGATTCAAGCCAGAGTTCCTATACGAATCATAATCTCTCTCATTGATATGTGCATTTTCAGGATTCAACAGAGCCCAGGTCTTCTTATGTTCTAGAACAGTTCTATTTATCTTATCGCTTGTTCCAAGAACAATCATCTTATCGAAGAAATTACTTGCTTTATCGATATATTTCCTCAGTCTTTCGACATCCTCGACTCTAATCAAACAAGCATCATAAAAGTCACATACTTTATCTTTTAGTTTCTTGAGCTCATCAAAGTCTCTATCACTCTCGAGAACTTTTAAATAAGTTATATCTTTCTTGCCTTTCTTTCTTTTTCCAATGATTAAGTTTATCATGTTCGATTTATATGTTGATATCTTCGGATTTATTCTTTTAAAGGAGCGCATTAATGCTAAATAAAGCGCATCTTATTATTTAATGTTGATTATAATTAATACTTTATGCGGTTTTCATACAATTAACTATGACTGTCCTGTCCCTTGGTCCATCAAACTCACAAAGCATTATTCCTTGCCATCGTCCCAGCATAAGTCTGTTGTTCTGGATTGGAATAGATAGGCTCGGGCCAATCAAAGCTGCTTTGACATGCGCATCCCCATTCCCATCCTCTTGGTCATGAAGCCATCTCCCTTTCGGGATCTGATTCCTTAGATAATTCAAGATGTCCTTGCAGACTTTTGCGTCTGAATTCTCATTTATCGTGAGGGCTGCTGTAGCATGTGGAACAAAGATACTTGCGATTCCCTCTCTTATAGAGTATCTCGAGACCATGGCCTGAACTTCTCTAGTTATATCTATTATCTCTTCTCTATCAGAAGTTTTTATGGTGAATTGCATGATTAATATATCAATAAATATTTATTAACCTTTCTAGAAATCAGAATGACTTCAGGGCTTCATCAACAGCATCTTGAGGCCAGCCAGCACCTATCAGCTTCTCTTCAATCTCTTCTTTCTTCATCCCAGCTGCCTTGGCATCCTTGACATATGTCTTTAGAGCCTCTGCAGCAGCCTTGCCCTGATTTTCTGGCTCCTCTTTTTCTGTTTCTGTTTCTTCCTCGCCTTTAGCCTCTTCTTTCTCCTCTTCAACTTCTTCCCTGCCTTTCTTCTTTCCCTTTTTCTTCGCACCCGGAAGAATCACTAAGAACAATATCAACAAGAAAGCTGCAATCAAAACAGCGGCGATGACAGCCCAGAATATCCAAGAGCTGAAGATGCTTGCCTTGCATGGTCTTGATTCTTCTGCTGGCTTATACTGTTGAGTTCCACAATTATTTGAATCAGTGCATACCTTGACTTCCTGGCCTGTATTCAAGCACTTCCACTCGCACTGCCAATCCTCTGTGCACGGGCTGCTCTGGCAGCTTATGGTCTGCGTATATCTTGAGCCGTCCCAGATGCAGACAGAAGGCTTCAAATTAGTTGTCCTGCAATTTCTTTGATCATAACATACTCTTTGATCTATTCCATTCAGACAGCCGCTCCAAGTGCCATAGACCCAGTTCTCAATACAAGTATAGTTTCCTCCTCCAGCCCCAAGACAATCTGAATTCGAACCACAATCATTATCTCCTGCCCCAGCTACTTGGACACACTGATTGTTTGTGTTGCAGACATGATGATGTCCTACATTCCCTCTTGTGACCTCAAAAATTCTTGAGTTCTGGCCCATTATTCTGCCATTATATGAAAGGATCATGGTGAGATTATAGAATCCCATGTCTTCTGGAGCCTCTAAGCCCAGTCCTGCTAATGCTATAGAATATAAGTTCTTCGGATTCCAACTCGAACAAGAATTAGAATATCGTAAAGCGCCCAGATTATTATTATCTTCCCTTGATTCTTGTATCACATTATTATAATCAGCTGATGCTGTTACAAGGATGGTCCTATTCGTTATTTGGTAGGGTCCAAAGTCTTCTGGGGGAATATTCAAAGTATACTCTCCTAATCCATTTATTGCCGGAATCACTATAGCTGGGTCAGAGAATATGTTCATTCCAGCACTCACAAGATTGAGCATCAACTTCGATTCAGGAGCCGGTGAATTGACTGCATTCTTCACGATTATCTTTAGACCATCTCCTGTCTGATAAACAACTCTCTCGATGCTAGAGATGAGCAAGTCAGGATAAACTACTTGGCTCTGATTCTCATCGCACTGTTTAGTTACATTATTGCAGTATCCTGGACTTGTCCCTCTTGATACTGCACTGCAATCCTGCATAGTCGCCATGCATATCTCATTTGTCGAGCCGCAGGTATAATTTATTAAAATGGTTTCATTTGCGCAATAATCCGTATAGTCTATCCCATTATACTGCATGCACACACTTCCTATCTTTGTGCAATTTCTTGTTTGAGTGCATTGATAGGTGCATCCGATTACAGGCAGCATACCCGTATCTGTCCAACCATTTGGTCTATCACAAGTATTTCTTTCCCCATAACTATTCACCCAACCACCTTGATTCATGGAGTACAAATCTTCAGTATTATAGCAGATTACATCATCTAATAGAGTTATATTTGCTGGCTGGTATAATACAAGTCCAAAAGAACTAAAATCTCTAATAATTGTATTTGTGACTTTTACGGTTGAATATGCAACACTAATTCCAACAGACCAGCTTGTTTCATCCCCGCTGACTATCGTACAATTATTGATTGTAAAATTACTAGAACCATAGACTACCACCCCATAATTTTGGATATTGGAAGTCGCAGCCTTAATATGCTTTCCCTGGCAATCTAATCTTTGATTAGAACCAGAAGAGTATATGCAATTATACCCAGTCGCCGCGATATCATTTGCCAAAATTACTGTGGTGCAGTTGTTCCATGTAAGTTTCATCGTACATTCAGCACAGCTTGTACAACTGCATCCTGTCCCAGCTATATTGACAGTTATATTGACTCTCGCCTTTGCATTGAGCGAATCGCTTATCTCAGTATAAGTCGAGCCAGGCGCAAGTCCTTGGATAGTCAAGATGCTCCCGCTTAAAGTAGCCTCTGCAGGCTCTGCAGGAGGTATTGATATGCTATAGGGCATTAATCCGCCAGATATGATTGAAGTCGCGCTCTGCCCGACTCCGACATTCACACTATTCGGCTCAACATTCAATGGCCCCGAGACATTCACACACGCCCCATTGATGCACTCTTTCGCATCCGGACATCTTGAACTGAAATTCTTTACAAGTCCGTCCTCACAATAGTATTCCGTGAGATTGAATATAGAATTGTTTATAGGAGGCATAATCCCAGGTTGTTGCGGGCCAGATACTGCGTTTTGATTAATCGCTGGTATCGTAGTTATATCGCAATAATCAGTATAATTTCTTCCATTGAACTTCGTCAGTCCTTTGACATAGACATTCTTTCCGCCGTCAGAATCAGAACATGCAAACTCTTGGCAAGCTCCATCCACACACCCTTGCGCACAATAGATATACTCTGATGCTATCTCCCCCCTAGAACAATAATACTCTTGAAGATATTTGTAAGGTGCTTGGATATCTGGGTTGACGACAGCAGAATTGTCATTTGAACCAAAAGTAACATAGGAGTTTATTCCTGGCTCAATGATAGGAACATCTGGATTCTCTGGATATTGATGACAAGAATCAGTAGAAGATAAGAAATCAGTTGATGTCATTCCCTTTATTCCATAGACTCTCCCGCTGTCTGAATCGCTGCACTTCGGCTTGCAACAGACATCATCATTAAAACAAAGACCATATAAGGGATTATATTCGCTTGGGCACGGCACTACAGTCAAGGTCCCTGGATTAGCGGTGCAGTATCCCCCTTGTATCTCGCACTGCGTCAAATAAGCCGCACCAGCCTCTTCAGTTGGTCTCTCGAGAGTCATCGAGACATACGCAAAACTAGCAGCTATCACAAAAACCAAGGCCAACATTATGAATAGCCATGCTTGACTAGAAGTCTTCTTCTCTTTCTTATGATTTATTTTTCTGTGTTTCTTATGTTTCATCTTCGTAAATTGTTATTAAATTTTATTGTTTGTTATCCCAAGAGCCAAGGTTTAATATCTTACAGCACTTTTTGCTTTAACAAAAACAACGTTGTGCTGCGCAATTAGTTATTGGCTATCTATGTATTTTGTTTTTTTTAATATTTATATTTCAACATCAACATCCCGCAAACCCAAATCCTGTTCCAGATATCCCTGAACCATTCATATCATTATACGAGCCATAGGTTATGTTTCCTGTATTCCCTAAACCCGATAGATAGAGCGCTTCTGCTAGACTTTTCTGCGCCCCTGTTGAGCGTGCGTCCCAGCACTCTCCGCTTGCACATGGCAAGTTTGGATAATAGTTTCCAAGACCCTGATTTACAGGACAGCAGACATGGTCCATTGGAGAACAAGATGAATAGTTTCTCTGCTGGCTCTCATCACAATCTGACCAAGGATTCTCAGTAATCACTTCACAATTGCCTGTATCATAATTATAGGTCTCCCAACTTATGTTCCTTCCATCCTGGCAAAAATAATAGCTCTTGCATCTAGGTGATGATATATAGATTGTGACATTGCTCGTATCTGGAATAAGGTCTCCTCTGAACAAGTTTATATTCAAAGTCCCGTCAATATCTGCGTTTTGAGGATATTCTTGCTCAATATTCAGGTCGCTTGAGACATTTCCAGTAATGCTTTTGTCAGAAGCTAAAAAAACAATCAGCACAGCCAGCACCAAGATAGGGATTATCTGGAGGAGAATATTATAATGATTATTTTTAGATGTCATTCTTACCTACTT
>CAZKFK010000004.1:0-8412 GCA_964552095.1 Candidatus Woesearchaeota archaeon
AGCAAAAAGTTGCCCCTCAGGGCAACCCTTTAGGGCGTGGGAGGACGTCACATATCATAACTATTTTTAAATATCCCCATAGTTATTTATTATTACATAATTATAGGAAAACCTATAAGTATTTAAAGGGTAAACTCGTTTATTTTAATGGAATTTAAACAAGAAAAGTCTCCTCTGGAATTGGAAATTGTCTGGCCAAAATATGGATTAAAACAAAGCCCATATTCTACATCTCCAATGCGTTTACTAGACATTTTACCTATTCAAAAAGTATTTTGCGGAAGAAAGGAAGAAGTTTTATTATTAAAAAGGATAATTAACTCCACGCTTTCAACAAGAAACTTAATTGTTGGGGAATTTGGTGTTGGAAAAACAACATTTGCTAATTATGTCCGATGGGATTTAGCTCTAAAGAATGGCGAGAATGCAAAATACCTAACAAATAGTGCTGAGATAAAAGTTCAGCAAAATTGGGATGCTGTTGCCTTTCTTCTGTCTACTCTTTCAGCAATTTATACGGCATCAATAATATTTGATTGGAAAGGAAAGGGAATAAAAATTAATTCTATACAAAAACTAAAGGAGTATGTTTCAATAAATAAATTGAATAGCTATGAAGCCAGTTTGGGAGGATTTGGGGGTGGATTTGGGCAATCAGTAAGTAGCCCCCCCATAATTAGTCCAGAAATATTAGAAAGTTTATTGCAAGAAATTTGTAAAGAACTTCTTGAACAAGGTAAACAAATTATAATCTCATATGATAATTTAGAAAATGTGGATTCCGATAAAATGGGGGATATCTTTAAAGCAATCAGAGATTATTTGCAGATAGATGGATTTCATTCTATCTTTATGGGCCCACCTGATGTTATATCTGCTTTAAAAGCGAACGGACAAGTGCATTCTGTATTCAGTCGCCCCATGATTTTAAAGCCCCTTACTGAGATGAATGTGATAGAAATTTTAGAACGGAGGTGTGAATCTCTAAAAATTGATAGCGGGAGATATATCCGACCTTATGATGAAGTTACAGTAAAAGAGTTATACAACAAATTAAATCATAATATTCGATTTACTTTTAAGGTAATGGAAGATGCTACATTAAGTTCTCAAATTAATGCACCATGTGTCATAACAATGCATGACATCTTTGCTGTTCAGGAAAAAGAAAAGAAAGAAATAATGTCTTCATTAAATGAAAATCAATTAAAAATCATTTCTTCATTATTGGAAAGACCCCAACTAAGTCAAAAAGAGTTATCCTCCGCTACCAAAATTGGAATTACTAATCTTACTAACCCCGTGAGAGAACTGATTAAACGTGGATTAATAACAGAAAAATGGGATAAAAATGATAAAAGAGTAAAGTATGTTCGACTTTCAGATAATAGTTATCTCAAATTATTTTTTGATATAAAGAAAATGAGTGATAAAACAATTCAACAGAAACTAAATAAATAGTTCATCACATAAATCTTTATAAACAAAAAAGGCTTTTTTCTAGAATCTACTCGGATTCTTTCGATTAGGGGGATCTTAATTCAAAACATAAATCTGTGAAAGATAAATAAAATGACCAGAAAAAGAATGAAAAAAGGAAGGATGCTAGGGATATATGACAATGGTTCTGGAAGGCAGAGACTTGAAGCTCTGATTATGCATCTTCAGCAGACTTTTGGAATAGTTTTTGATATAGACCAGGATTCTTCTTATATCCTTGACCTGGCAATATCAATGTTGGGTTCTGGGCAATATAATGCCTGCCTTGTCACTAGTTTTTCTGTTGCGTCGGGCAATATAAAGACAAAGAGGTATGATGATATAAGAAGTCCGCAGTATAAACCCGCGGATTATGCTGGGCTTCAAATCATTGAGGCTGCAAAAAATTACAACATTCCGGTCTATGCTGAAGTCGGGCTGATACATCCAGATGGCCTTCGAGATAGCATCATAAGTGAAGTCCGAGAGCTTGGGGGAATACCTTTTGATTCGAGAGCATGGACGCAGGGTGATGAAGTTGCAAGAAAAGCGGCTTTTGAAAGATTTATCCGGGGTTTTGATGGGGTTTTTACAAGAAAATAATTCTAAATAAATCGCATAGATAATAAACAAGTAAAACTTCAATCTTGTTGCACTCTGCTGAAGCAGACAATTTTGTGCAGCGCAATTAGTTCAAGAATAGCACTTACCTACCAAGAGGTTTATTCTTCTTCGACTCTTGGAGCTAGGATAAAATTCAATTGAAGAGAATCGTTCTTGAACTCTAATCTCATTGGATAGTCTTGAGAGAAATTCAATGAGACTTTATCAGAGAATTTCGATGCTTTCACAAATTTAAGAAGATAGTCTAGGGAGTATTTCGCTTTTTGCTGGGACTCTGTCGCTATCTTCGCTTCGTCGCTTGAAAGCTCTGTTTTTGATTTATGCAGAGTGCCTTTTGCCTCTACAATGAAAAGGTCAGGCAAAGCCGTAAAGCTGCAGGAATCTGCTACAATAGCTGCATCATTTATCACCTCTGAAAATGTATTCGAGTCTAGCTCGATTTTTGAGGAAAAAGTAAGTTCAGGAACTTTTTTCTCTTCTGCGTCTATATTTATCAAAGCCAGAGAGAATTTCCTTTTGGTCTTGTCTTCTATCTCTACTTTTAGTGAGTTGTCCTCTTTTTCAAGAGTCAGAGGAGCTCCTATGGGCGCTCGTCTCAGGATTTGCTTGAAATCTTCAAGATTTATGCCAAGTTCTTCGTTTTTCTCTATCTCGAATTTTGAGAATGCTGAAGAAGGCACCTTGAGCTCAACAAGAGCGACATTTGCTGGGTCTATAGCGACTATCTCAAGACCCTGTTTTGTCACTTTTATCTTGACTTCTAGGACAAGTTCTGATAAAAGCGCTATTGCGTCTGCAAGTATCTTCGGTTCTTGTAGTTTTAGTAACATTTTGCCTTAGTCTTATGTTTTTTGAGAGTATTTCTATTTTTAAAGTTTATTGTGCTATATGCTTATATATGGTTATTTGAATTGCCATATATATTATATTATTATATACATAAGGACACACAATTATTTAAAACCCTGGCTGTATGATTTGATTAGGATTTGGGGGGAAAAGATGATGTATGTGTATAAAAAGAAGCGCATTATTGTAAATTGGGCGCATTGGAGATAATATGTTAATAAGATTTTGCTTAACAATTATAAATTTAGAGGATGGCGGTTATCTGCCATATATGTTATGGAAAATCATATAGAGAGGATAAGGAGGATAGCTAAGACATACTATGCTCGAAAAGATATCCAGGAGATTCTTGCAAAGCAAGCTTTGCATAGAGAATTCGTTCCAAGATATTTTGAGGGATTTGGAAAGAGGCCTGATACAGTCGAGTATACTGGAGACATACTGAGTTATGTTGAAAAAGGAGCGACAAGCTTTCATGTTTCAGAAGAGATATGGAGCAATCCTCTTGAGATTGGAACAAACTTAAGTCCTGAACAGCTCAATAAGATAAGGACGGGCTGGGACCTTATCCTTGACATTGATTGCAAGTTCTTGGAATTTTCAAAAGTTGCTGCATTCTTGTTATGTGAGGCTTTATTTTTTCATGGAATAAGGAACATCGGATTAAAATTTTCAGGAGGCTCTGGATTTCATGTCGGGCTTTCAAGTGAGGCTTTTCCTGAAATAGTCAATGGGAAGAAGATAAAGGACATGTTCCCTGAAGGACCAAGGGTCATAGCTGCTTATCTAAAGAGCATGATTGAAGCTCCTTTGAGAGAGCATATCTTGAACATGTCTGACCCAAAAGATATAGCTATTTCTATAGGGAAACCTGTCCAGCTGCTTTACAAAGGAAAGGAATTCAATCCGTTCTCTGTTCTGGAGATAGACACTATCTTGATTTCTCCAAGACATCTCTATCGTGCAGCCTATGCATTAAATGAGAAGACAGGCCTGGTCTCTATAGTGATAAGGCCAGATAAGATAAAAGAATTCAGGCTCGGATGGGCGAGGCCAGAGTATGTACTGCCGCAGCTTTTTTTGAAGAAGCCTGAAAAGAATGAGGCCAAAGAACTTGTGATACAGGCATTTGATTGGCATGCGAGAGAAGAAGCTAAGAAAAAAAGAGACGAACTTGATAAGAAAATGAAAGAGATTGAGCAGAGAACCTCTGTTGGAGAGGGAAGTATTCAGGGCTCGATGAGAAGGACGGAGATAAAGATAACAAAGTTAAGCGAAGAAATTTTGCCTCCGTGCATAAAAACTATCTTGCAAGGGATGAAACATGATGGAAGGAAGAGAGCTTTGTTCATCCTTTTAGGGTTCTTCAGGAACTTAGGATTAGAGTTTGAGGATATTCAAACTAGGATTTTAGAGTGGAACAAGAAGAATTATCAGCCTTTGAGAGAGAGTTATGTGAGGACACAGATATCGTGGTTCAGAAGACAGGAGAAGAGACTGCCTCCTAATTGTGCGTTGCAAGCTTATTATAAAGACATCGGTGTCTGCATGCCAGATGCTTTATGTAAAAGGATAAAGAATCCTGTAAATTATGTCGCTGTCAAGATAAGGCCGATGCCTGAGAAAAAAAGAAAGGCAAGCAGAGAGAGAAAAGAGGATTAGATCTTAAGCAAGAACCTTAGCTTTCTGATTCTCCAATTCTTTTTTGATAAAAAAATCAGAAATTCTAAGGTCAGTTTCAATTAATAACCTAGTTATATCAGATTTTTTGTCTAGAGCGTATAGATCTGCCTTTCCGAGTTTTCGTGTTTTTTGGATTATTCTTTTTTTTAATAACATTTTAATGACATCTTGAGCAGTCTCCCATTTCATTTCAGTTTCTTTTGCTATCTGAGAAATGGGATAGTCAAAATCTTCAAATGTGAGAAAAAAATCTAAGATTCTTACAAATGGTGAGTTTCCAAAGACTAGTGTAAAAGATGAATTTTCCATTTGTCTATAGGAACAGTGCCCTTATAAATATTTCCTTTTTGGAATTTAAATCCATTTTGGGAAAATATAAGGAAAGTATATAAAGAGAATCATTTTTGATTTATCATGTCCGTCAGAAAAGCTATTCTGAAGAAATTGTTTAAGCATCGCTACATTGGGGGTAGGCATACTGAACTAAGAAATGTGTTCAAAGGATTTCCTCCAAATCTGATTAAGGAGTTTAAAGAAGAGGCGAGGAGTCTGATAAAAGAAGGACTTTTGATTGCAAAGACGAGCACAGGAGAGATCCATGTCAGCTTAAATCCAAGAATGCTGGATGAAATAAGAAAAGAGATATCTGATTTGGAGGGTTAAAAAGGGAGGTATCTTGTCTTGAGATTCTCTGCAAAGACAATCGTCTGATATTCTCCGATTATCTCTGGAAATTTCAATCTCAAGTCTTCGATGAAATCAAAAAGTTGTTGGTTTGATTCTAGCATCATTTCTATATCAATATCGCCATGAAGTGCGATGCCTTCGACAATATAGATTAGCAGGGGATTTTTCTTTATATACTCTTTAAGAAGTGTCTTCTGTTTTTTAGAGGCATTATTAAGGTTGATAAAAATCTTATAGTAGATATAGCCTATCTTGTTATAATCGATATCTGGTCGATAGCCTTCGATTATTTTCTTTTTTTCAAGATTTTTTATCCTATAGGCTATGACTTTGGGAGATTTTTTCAGTTTTTTTGATATCTCTATAAGAGAAATCCTAGCATCTTTGCATAATATCTTGAGGATTTCCTGATCTAATGAATCTATTTCAAACCTTTCTTGTGTCTCTTTGATGTGGATCTCTTTATAAGAAATACTTTTAGTCAGATAACGATTCTGGAAATGGATGACATCTGTCGCTATGTTCTCTTTTTTTAATTTTATGTAATCGCCTATATTCTCCCCTATATCCTCGATAAAATCTTTGAATTCAGTCAAGGATTTCGCCCAGATGACTATGAAGAAATCATAGAGACCATAGACTTTGAATAGCCAGAAAACTTTTTCATGATTTGATAAATAACGTATTATCTCTTCACGTTTCTCTTTATTGACTTTTTGGAGTGTTATTGAAATTCTACAATATAGATAACCTAATTTTGGCATGTTTATCACAGGATACATGCTTTTTATCACGCCCTTTTTTATCAGATTATTGAACTTATATTCTGTCCCTTGTTTTGATAAGCCGATCTTTTTTCCGAGCTGTGAAAAAGGGAGTCTTCCATCAAAATCTAGTTCATACAGAAGTTTTTTGTCTTTCTTGTCTAGTTTAATTATCTCTTGCATAATTGGGCAAAGGAAAAAAGAGTATTTAAATTTTTTCTTTTTGACAAAATTTTATCTAAAAGATTTGATATATCCTTCTTTCATATTGTTATTACAATTAAATAGTAAAAATCCAAAAATGGAACTAAATTACGAAAGATATGTTCAAGGGCAACTGCCTGAAACCCATCGAGCTTTTTTAAAGCAAGCAGGATTCCATCCAAATCCTGCTTTTTTAGCGAGGGTTTGGTCAGAATATGTTAATTATGATGAAAGGGTCTTGACTGAAGCACCTTTCTTGGATGCTGTTTTAAGGAGTAGGAAGAGGAATTGTAAAGCCTTTGATGTTTGTTTAGGGTCTGGAGCAACGACCTTTGCTTTGAAGTCTATTGGGATTACTACTATCTTTTCAAATGAAATTGATCAAGAAATGAGGAGAGCAGCATTCAAAGAGGCAAAGCGATTAGGCATAAAAGAAGAGGACCTGCATGTATTCTCTTATGATTGGAGGGAATTGGGAAGGGTTTTTGGGGATCTTTGTCATAAATTTGATGTTGTAACTTGTTTGGGCAATTCATTAACCTATCTGTTTAGAGAAGGAGACCGATTAAATGCCCTAGGGATCTTCAGAAGAATCCTGAGGAGAGGGGGTACTTTATTGATAGATGAAAGAAACTATCCTGCTTTGTTGAAAGGACAGATGAATTGGTCTGGCAAGTATGTTTATTGTGGCAAAGATAAATTCAATCTGATGGCAATCAGCAATATGTTTGATGAGAATTATCCCGTAATATTTCGATATACTTATAAAGAGACCGGAGAATTTGGAGATCTTGCAGTTTATCCATTCAAAGAAAATGAATTATAAAGTTTGTTAGCAAGGGCTGGATTTAGGGACATCAGGAAATTTGGAGATTATAATCCTAGGAGAGTATTTGATCCGGGGGTAGAATTCTTTACATATGCTTGCAGGAAATAAAAGTAAGATATTTAAATGTAGATATTATCTTTAATCTATGAAAAAAGAGTGTAGCAGTAGAAATCGATTAGGCTTAATTTTTAGCATAGTGTTTATCGCGTTTGTATTCTTGATTTTATATGCGCCCCTGATTCATGCTGTTGAGTCTGAGGAAGTTGCGATTCCACAAGTCTATGACTGGCTCATCAATAAGACGAAGATATGGAATACCCTAGGGATAAATGAGAGTGCTTTTTCTTTATTGGCCTTGAAGTGCAACAGCACATTTGTTGAGAAAGGAAATAAATCTCTTTATAATCTGAGCTATTATAACTCCACTCAAAAAATAAGATGCTGGACAAATGTCGGGCAAGCCAATAAAAATAACTGCAGAATCATGGACAGTGCTCTAGCTAATCTTGCTTTGAATGAGATATCTGAGAATGTGACTTATGTAGATAACTGGCTCTTATCGAATAAAAGGATATTTACGAAGGACATATACTGGTACTTGCAGATTGATGCACAGCTTGGAAAAGAGATAACTTGTGAAGTAAATTATCAGGAGTTCAGGCAGAACCTGACTGTATTCGCCAATAAGACTGTGAAGAGGACAGGGGGGGAAGGAGATTGTATTGAGGGAGTCTACAGAGATTATTGGTTTAAGTTAAAGAATACTGAAGAGTGCTATAGCAATATCTATTCAATAAAGTGTTTTGGGAATGAGAGCGATGCTGGAAGCGCGACTGCAACTCTATTGTATAATAATGATTCAAGCAATCCAAGATTATATTTTTCAGTATCAAGCGAGATAGTCTCGGGCGCGATAGGATATGTAGATGTTCTTGGCGAAGAGATTCTAGCGCCGGATGTGATGCAGTTCTATGTCCCAAGCTATTGTCTTGGAACGGATCAGACAGGCACAGGAACTTGTGATTATGAAGGAACATCATGGGCGACTTTGGTGTGGATGATGGAGGGCAAGCAGGAGTATGTAAATATGTTCACCCCTTATCTTGTCGTCTACTCCTCGAACATAGAGAACCAGAAATACTACCCAGAGAGTTTCTTGGGAAAGATAATAGGAGGAGAGTATTCTGAAAAATTGATCAAAGACCAAAAAAGAATCATAAAACCCCAGACCAGACCTGTGCAGTACTGGAGTTTCTGGCTACACGAGCCCTATCTTTATGGACAGTTCTATGA
>CAZKFK010000004.1:8512-17038 GCA_964552095.1 Candidatus Woesearchaeota archaeon
TGCAGTACTGGAGTTTCTGGCTACACGAGCCCTATCTTTATGGACAGTTCTATGATACGCCAAAAACCGCGCTGTCTCTTGGAGATTCAACTCCTAATATAGAGGAAATCAAAGATTATCTATTGAACAGATTATCTAAAGAGCATAGCTGGAAAAATGATTTTGATGGAAATGTCGGAAAAGACACGATAAGGGACACTGCTTTCATATTGTATATATTCTGGCAGAGCTACTGCCCAGGAGCAGGAGGAACATCAGGGGCAGAGTGCGAGCTGCAAGGAATGAATTTCGCTTGCCAGGATTATTGCTTTGATTATCAAGAGGTATGGCCATTTGATTGCCCTTCTGGATTGATATGCTGTTCGAATAGGACATCGAATCCAGATGCTTGCATTGATAATGGGGGAACTTGCGTTGCAGGAATTTCATGTCCTTCTGGATTAGGATTATTAAGTGAGATTCAATCGTGTCCTGGGGACCAGCCCCTATGTTGTAAACAGTATTCAGAGGCCCAGTGTTCTGATTTCAATAGAAGGGTCTGCGACGAGTATCTCGGAGAGTTCTGCCAGAACAATGAAACTGTTGTGACTGCTGATGGATTATGTTGCTTATCTTCGTGTGATACAAGCGCCCAAGGGACTTGTTATAGCCAGAACGGTTATGTATGCCTGGCTGATGAGACATGCTGGAGCTCAGCTTTACGAGAGGAAGTTCCATTTATCCCTGCTTTAGAAGACAGGTGCTGTCAGTATCCGTCAGAGTGCATGAAAAATGAATACTGTTCAGATATAGGCAAGGATTGCAGTTCAGAATCTCAAGGATATGGTTCTGAGTATACTTGTGTTGATAATTCTGGGAATCCTGGGCAGACAATGAGGACAAAAGATGTCTCTGAATGCTGCTTAGATGAGTGCAAGCGAGGATGTGAGGCTGATAAGATATGCGGAGAGAATGAAGTCTGTAAAGGGAATCAATGGGCTCAGGATAGTGTAGATGAAAGCTGTTGCTTGAGTGAGTGTGTAGCTAAGAAAGGAACAAGCTGGTGGTGGATAATCATAGTCATTATAATACTGATTGCGGGAGTCTTGGTATATTTCTTTGTGATAAAGAAGAAAGGCAAGAAAGAGGAGCTCGATGAATTCGGGTTCCCAAAAAAAGGAGGCAAGGAAAATATGGATGAGTTCGCAGATTTTGACCTTGGGGCAGTAGCAGCGAGTAAGCCAAGCCAGAAGAAAGAGGACCTTAATAATAGATTCTTACCTATAGCTGAGCCTAAGAGCGTACCTAGACCTACAGTGGAGACTTTGAAGAGCAAGCCCGCAGGGCAGTATAAAGTTCCAGCTGATCTTTTCTCTACAAGAGTCATTCCAAGAGAGATGCCCAAAGCAAAACCAAAGGCGAAGACAGTCGAGAAAACTGTGACAAAGACAGTGACAAGGACGATAAAGCCGAAGAAGAGCAAGGACGAATCTGAGTTTGAAGAAGTCCTTGGAAAGCTGAAGAAGATATCAAAGAAGTAAATTTAAGAGGATGCATGATGAAGAATAATGTCATATTAACTGTAATCTTTATACTTTTTAGTCTGATCCTATGCCTTAATCTATCTGAAGCATGTCTGACTCTCTCTTCGTATAAGACAGAGTTCTTGCCGAAAGATACCATGCAAGTCGAAATAAGTACAGAGTATGGACGAAGCCTTGTCAAAGACATATATTCAAGCAATCTTTTTCTCTATAAAGATAGCCAACTTATCAGTGCAGATTTTTATCTTATCAAAATAGCCAGTGGAAAGTTTTTTGCTTGGTTCAATGTGCCTAATGAAGGCAAGTATACTTTAAAGGTCAAGGCCCAGTGTGACAGTGGTTTTACATATGTCCCGATTGATTTCAAGGTCAATAGGCCAAAGAGCGTCTATTATAATGCTTTGACAGACAGAGTAGATGGAAAATGGGCAACTCTTAAAGTAGATGAAATCGCTTTGGCAGGGGCTGCGCTTTCATATGATGAAAGGCTATCTCAGGATGCTATTGAAGAGTATTTTGAAAGAAAAGATTCTTGCATAAATATAAACTGTTCAACAAAAAGTGCAGCACTTGCCCTGATATCATTCAAGGATTTTTCGACAAGAAGCCAGATAAAAAATCTTATTGATTCATATCAGAACAATCTTCGAGGCCAGTGGATGATAGAGTATGAATCTAAGATAAGCCAGGATTGCAATAGGAGCATAGAAAATAATACTCAAGAGTTGAGCATATTTTCTGATAAAAATATTTTCAGCATAGACCTCTCTAGCTATAGTAATCTATCTAAGGTGCTGATTACAGACACATGCAACCTGACTTCTAGGAAGCTTATTTTTAAGTATGAAGAGTATATGAAGAATTTCACCATAAGCAATAATTTTGAAATGCCCAACCTTGCTTGTTTCGGAAATAATACAAAGAATGCCTGTGATCCTGAGAGCACTGCTTATGCTCTATTCTCCCTCTATGTCTCTGGTTTTGATATAAATGATAAAGACAAGGCTGTTTCATGGCTCAGCAATAATGCCAATGCCATCGATCATGTAGCTGTTGTCTACTTATTTATAAGGGATGAGAATAAGCTGAATCAGATACTCTCGAGCCAGACATACTATGGGGCATGGCAGAAGAGAGGCATAAACGATGTCCAAGCCACAGTGACTATATACTACATCTTGAATCGCGTCGAAAATAAAAGTCCAAGAGTCCAGGAAGCCATCGATAAGGCTAAGGATTATCTTGATTCAAGCTTAGCATCTTCGAGTATTGCTGATGAGGCCTACACTTTATTCTTTGTCTTTCCAAATCTTGAGCCCTTGATGAGCATCTGGCCGGGAATAATCAAGACAAAATCAGGAAACGGGTTCAATGTGATAATGCAGAACAATGGGCCAGAAGATATAGAAGTCCAGGCAAGCATAATGAATTCGAGCATGAACTTCGATATTCTAAAAGGAAGCTCAAAGAATCTGGGTATAAGCGTTCCAAGCATAAAGACTTCTGATGGGAGAGTCATAACTGAAATTTTAAGTTTGCAGTACTCTGACAAGATCGTCAATTCAATGACCAGGACTTATAATATCCCTGTGTTGATAACGACTTTGAAAGGCGCTGAAAGCAACTTTACATTCATCATCAACCAGACGAACATAACTGAGAATGAATCCAATAAGATAATCAATGAGAGCAACTTTACAGGCAATATAAGCGAAGATACTATGAAGAAGAATTTCTATTTTACTGAATCGAATATAACGAGAACAGTCTATTCTATGGACATCTTCTCGATAAATGTAGAGCTTGTAAATAAATTTCCTGGAGAAATCGGGAACATTACAGTACAGAAATCAGCGGGTCTGAGCGATTTGCAGGTCAATCCTTCTGCAATAGACTTGATAGATTCTAATGACAGCAAGACCATAACTATCTATGTTGACCCGAGCGATATAAGCTCTATCAGCAAGAGGCTAGATGGGAGGCTCGAGGTTTATGGAGATTATAATGGCACAGATATAAGCACTGTATTGTACATGAGCTTTGTCTTGAATGTCTCTGCCCTCAAGTCATGCATCCAGATGAAAGGGACTATCTGCATAGGCAATGAGACTTGCAGGGCAGGCAATCAAACTCCTGCTTCTGATGGCACGTGTTGTCTGAGCTCTTGTGATGTCGTGATAAATAAGCAAGCCATGTCCAAGAATGTCACTGTGGCTGTGATCATAATCGTTGTAATCCTGATTGCTCTGATAGGAGTATTCTTTTTCTTGAAAAGAAGACCAAAAAAGGGCATGAAAGAGTTCATGGACTCTGTCTCAAGCGAGATAAATCCTTATGACGAGATAAGCAAGCCACAGACAAGGGATTTCAAGGAGGAATTCGGAGACAAGAAAAGCGAGGATTTTGACCTAGATTCCGAGAATTTCGACAAGATGGATGATTTCAAAGATACGGAAATGAAATAAATTCAAGACTGCCTCAGCACAACGTGTCTTGATAATAATGTATAACCATCTATCTACTTATCGCGGTGCGCTTCAATTTTCTTTAGTGCGCTCTTTTTAATTAGAACTCTTTTCTTCCTTTTCTTTCTCTTCTCTCAGCTTTTCATCGAGCTCTTCTAGTTTGTTCCTCAAAAAATTCCTTTCGAACTGGAGTTTTTTCAGCTCAATATCGTGCCTATGCAGACTATTTGCGAGCTCATTCATCACGACATTAATATCTAGGTATTTTATCTTCAGTTCTTGAGGGTCGGTTATCTCGATGCTTGAAGGCATATAATCATAGACGATGTTCATAAATCTTCTTAGATTTTCTACAAGGATTGTGGCTTCTGCGAATGTCGAGAACAGTGTTTCTTCATAGACTTGAGAAGGGTGTTGCTCTCGGCTTATAACTTTAGCATTTTTTTCTTTTTCAAGGACATCTAATAGGTTCTTCAAAGACTCTTCGACATAGTCTGCTGGCTTGCCTATGACCTCGAAGATGAAATTAGCTTTTATCCAGCCATTCTGAAGCCTATCTTTAATATCTTTCTCTTCTAATTTTTCAGGGTCTTGCTCTTCTTTATGTTCTTCTTTTTTCTCTTCTTCCTTTTTCTTTTTTCCGAATAGCATGATTATCTAGATTATTTTGAGTTTTTAAACTTAATTTAATTATAGAATATAAATCATCTTTTGAATATGAAATAGATTATCAAGATTATGATGACTGCGAGCAGGACATAGAGAAGGATGCTTAAGAAGGACATGCTTGAGGATTTCATTGTTTTTGAAGAGGGTATTGATGCTATTGCTTGGTTAGTTATTGGCGTAGGGCTTTGAGATATGATTGTATCTGTTTTGTTTGTTGTATCTATTATCTCCTCATTTCTGTAGCAAGATTCTAGGTCAATTGGCATAGTATCCCGCTCATCCAAGCCTTGTGCAACTATCTTATATGTACCTGATTCATTCAAACAATCCAGAGCGAGTTTAATAGTGCCTCGATAGGTATCATACATATCATGAACATGAATAGTTTTCTTGTCTGAAACCCGGTTTTCATCTGCATCTTGGACATATATATAGACAGCGTATTTGCTTGTATCTCCTCTATATGCCTTAAGGTCTATTTCAATTATGTCTCCGAACTTCGCTTCATCTGGAGAGTCTTTTATCTGTATGATTGATTCTGTTTCATGAGGAGATTCTTCTTGCTCTTGGGATTCATTGTCTTGTGATTGATTCTCTTGATTCTGGCAGTTATTCTGAGAGCCAGGACTTACTTGTGAGCAAGGAATCAGTGTTCCATTGACTTGCTTGGACCAAGAGCTATTATAGATATCTTTTGACCACGTGAAAGAATCGATTGTTTCATTATCTTGATAGAGAGTGATTGAATCGCCGGAATTTGTGAGGCCAATTGCAAGTTCAAGGACTTTTTCAGGAGGGATTTGCCAGTATTCAAGAAAAACAGTTTTGTTCTTTGTTATGACAAGATAGTCCTGGATTGTCGCATTAATTGATAGATTTTTTGATTCACCTGTATTAAGGGTATAATTCTCAAGGTCTTGACTTATATTAGAGTAGAGCTCGAGCCACTCTGTGCAGTCAGAACAATTATCAAATGGATTCGGCATCACCTCATTTATCACTATTGCCTGAGCAGAATTGATATAGATAGCTAGGGCTGATAAAAAAATCAGAAAAATAAAGAGTATCACCTCTTTTTTCATCAGAATAAAGGGGTTTGGAATTTTTAAAGATTGTTGTGCTAAAAGAGAGACTGAAAAATCACTGCCAGACTCCTGGAACAGGATTCTTGCAGAACTTGCACTTCCCTCTTTTCAAATTGTTCTCTGTCACAAAAATTGATTTTCTTTTTATGACTGCTCTATTGCACCAAGGACAGAATGTAGTTGAGCCTTCATCATCTTGGATATTCCCTGTATAGACAAATTTGAGGCCTTGCTGCTTAGCGATTATCCTTGCCTTTATCAGAAATTCTGGCGGAGTAGGAGGAACGTTCATCATCTTATAACAAGGATAGAATGCTGAAAAATGCAAAGGAACCTCTAATCCTATATTCTTTTTTATCCAGGAGATAGTTGATTTTATTTCCTCGATATCGTCGTTGTAGCCTGGAATCACAAGATATGTCAGTTCAAGCCAGACTCCTTTATCGTGCAAGAATTTTATGGTTTCAAGAACTGGTTCAATCCTCGCATCAGAGACTTTTTCATAGAATAGTGCATTCCCTTTCAGGTCAATGTTTGCTGCCTTGATGTATGGGGCAAGTTTCTTGAGAGGCATTGGATTGATGTATCCGTTTGAGACTATGTTGCACTTGATTTTTTCCTTTTTTGCTAATTTCGCTATGTCGAGCATGTATTCATAGAAAACAGTCGGCTCAGTGTATGTAAAGGAAATGCTTTTTGCGCCATTTGCCTTAGCTTGTTGAACAACAGATTCTGGAGAAGCCTCAAGATGAGGGACATCTTCAAATCTTGCTTGAGAAATCTGGGCATTCTGACAGTGCAAACAATGAAGATTGCAGCCTGTTGTTGCTATGCTCAGGGCTTTTGAGCCAGGAAGGAAATGATAGAAGGGCTTTTTTTCTATGGGGTCTATTGCTAGAGAGCAGGGCTTTCCATAGACTAAGGAATATAATTTGCCATCAATGTTTGTCCTTGTTCCGCATGAGCCTCTCTCGCCATTTTTTATGACACAGAATCTAGGACATAATTTACATTGAACATCTTTGCTCTTCTTCAGTGCTTTATAGAATAGGGCCTCTTTCAGTTCCATGACTATAAAAGAGCCGTGAGGGTTTTAAAGTTTATGGAATTGAATTCATTCCAGTGCATCAAGGGCTTCGAGAGCCCACTCCCTTATCTCTGGAACTAAAGAATTATCATTTTCAATATCTTCTTTTGAGAACCATCTTAATTCCTTGCCTTCATCATCGATTTCCCAGCATTTTGGAGAATCTGATTTTATTGTGGCAAAGTATGTTAAGTTTATGTGTTTATGATTGTCTTTGATATGGTCAAGATGGACATTAGCAGGCTGTGGCAAGTTCACTGTCGATTTTGTCGACTTTGGATTTGAGAATATCTCAATATCTAAATTAGATTCTTCTTTCGCTTCTCTTATTACAGATTCACAAGGCAATTCGTTCTTATCTATGTGCCCTCCTATCGGCACCCAGTGGTTGACTTTCCGATTCCAGGTCATCAAGACCTTGCTCTTATCAACAACAAAGACCGTTGATATAAACTCCCTGGTGATTTCTCTATCCTGATTTTCCATGATTTTTGAGAATCATCCAATTTATAAAAGTTTAGGTAATAAAAACCGAATGTTATGTCCTGCTTTAATGTCCTCTCGGTAATTTAAGTTGTTCTCTTTCATTTTTATATTTTACTTATCTTCGCATTTTATCAAGGAAAGCTTGATAAGGAGTTCTAAGCTTTCCTTCATTAGTATCCAATGCCCAATGTGGTTTCTTGAAATTATAGTGCTTTACAGCATCATAAAAACTCAGGCCTTTTTTCATCAATTTTTTGATTGTATCGTTGAGCTTTTCATTCTTGCCATTGCTCCTTGGATGTGCAGGTCTTGCAAAAATTTGCTTAACACCAACTGCTTTAACTTTTCTCTGATAATCACATTCTGCTTTATTTTTCTCATCTTGCTTGTTTGCTTTAAATGTTGAGTCATTATCCGAATGAAGTTGCTTTGGAACTCCATACTTCAGGCATTTCTTAAAAACTTTCCATGCATTTTCTGAACTTCTGTTTGAAAATTTTCCAGAGCCTGGGACAAATCTAGAAGCATCATCTTCGAAAAGAATGTGCCATTTATCCTTGTACTCAAACCAGTCTGTGTGCCACAGACTGTTGCTATGCTTCCTTTGATAGCATCTATATTTTCTTCTTTTCTGCTTGTTATCTTCATGCCTTGCCAGCCCTTCTTCAAGCATAATCCTATGGATTTTGTTATGCCCCATATGTTTTCCTTTTTCATCGAGGATTCTTTCTATCATTGTTGCACCAACAAGGTATTCCTTGTAAGTGCTTATAATCAGTTCTCTCTCCTCACTCGTGATTAATTTTGGCTTTCTTCCGCAAGTCAAAAGTTTTGGCTCTTTGCAATTCTTATACTTTTTATGAACTCTTCTTGCATGTCTTGGGCTTATGTGCTGTATGCCAGCAATTGTATAAAAGCCTTTTTCTCTCTTATCGCCCTCCTTTACGATCCATTTTATCTTTTTGGTATTTAGTTTCTTCATAAGATCCTGTTGAATAACAGGACTTATGTTATTTGCCGAGAGGACATTATTTCGGGATAATACACCTTGAGGATGAAAGGATAAACATTAAATATCCAAATGTATTGTATAAAGATAAAACATATACAGATAACTCAAAAATGCCAGAAAAATTGAAGCAGACAGATAAAATCATGAGTATTGTGGCCTCGGGGCCAGCAATAATCAAAGATAAAACTCTCCTAGTTGT
>CAZKFK010000005.1:0-8428 GCA_964552095.1 Candidatus Woesearchaeota archaeon
ATTCTATACTCTATCATGGCAAGTCTACAGTGCACAAAATGCAGCCACTCATTCGAAAAAGACAGGATACCTTTGGTATGCCCCTTCTGTGGCTCTAAAGGGACAGTAAAGCAAGTTCCTTCAGCTGATCAAGTATTATGGGATGTGACATGCGAAGAGAAGAGCGCTGCATCGAGAAAAAGAGATTGAATAAATGTCTTGATGTTTCTAGTCTAATTTAGATTCCATGATATCTTTTTAGGTATATGTGGCAAGAAAGAATTAGGCATTTGAATTTATTCCTTCATTTCAATGCTCATACGGGCATCATGCCAAGATGGGTAGTATGACACTTTAAATTCATGGCCAAGTCTTTCATAGTACTCTTTAAGTGGTTCGCCTGCGTTTTCATCAAAATGAAAAATAACAACATTACCTGGTTTTGCTCTATTTCTAAGACCGATACCATAAAGACTGCCTGGATTCATACGGACATTAAAACGGTTGCCGTGGACCGAATCGTTGATATTCACCCAGGTTTCTACTCCACTCCAAGAAGGATAGACTTTTCCAATCCACCATGCTTCAAGTTCAGCAACAGCATCATAGAATGCATGTTTTTTAGTTGGAATGCCGACTTTTAATAAATTAGGATCTAAATCTCCTATTGTTTTATATTGCTCTTTGTATAGGCTAGTACGCATTCCTGATTTTATAAGGAAAGCAGTTTTATTCTTTAATTTAGGATAATCTGAATGCATCTCAAATGCACGTAATGCTTCTGGGGCCATGTGCAAAACAAGATCTAAATTAACTTCGAGTCCAGCTGTCCTGAAGGGCAGTGTTAGAGTATCGATTTGAGTCCTTGATTCTAAACTGAGTCCAAGAAGATGAGCTCTTGACATCCAATGTCCTAATTCTATCTCAGTAATTCTTCCGCCAATCTCCTGAAAAGCTTCTGTTTTTTCAAACATAGCTTGTTGTTCGGGAGTCAGTTTATAGTCTTCTCCATTCCTATCGATTTGAACAAGTTCAACCATCTTTATTTTGCCTTTTTGACTTTTTAAGAATTTATGTGATTTTTGGCATGTTCAAAAAATCTTAAAAAATACAACTTACTTCCAATTTATTCATCCTTTAACTTTAGCGTCAAGAAATTTCTTAATAGCCTCAATCGCTTGTTCAGGGAATTCAAAACATAGGATGCCTTTATCCTCTAATCTGCTCAAAATCCCCTGTTCACTTCCAGAAGTCAGGACAATCATCGGCTTTTTCTTTATATTATCGGCTTGAGCGATTATCTCTGAAACATTCTCTGTTATCAAAGGAGTCTGATACAAGACAACGACTAAGATGAAATCAGTATTCTTGTCTTGAAGAAATGCATCAATAGCGATTTTATATCTTTCATCAGTCGTGTCTCCCATCAAATCAATTGGATTTGTCGCATTTATTGTATTCGGAAGATTTTTCTTTAAAAAATTCTTTGTTGAATTATCCAGGTCAGCAATTTTTAGATTATTCTTGACTATATTGTCTGCGCAGACAATCCCGATGCCCCCTCCATTAGTGACTATGCCGATTCTTTTGCTTTTTATTTCAAAATCTGAAAACTTTTCACACAATCCAGCAACCCCAAATAAATCTTCTAATCTATCTACTTGTATCAAGTTAGTCTGCTTAAAAATTCCCTGATATACTCGGGCATCTCCTGCCAAAGAGCCAGTATGTGACAGGACTGCCTTTCCTCCTTCAGAAGTCATCCCGCCCTTGAAAACGATTATAGGCTTGTTTTTTGAGACCTCTCTAGCGACTTCAAAGAACCTTTGCCCGTCTTTTATCTGCTCAACATATAGACATATCACTTTGGTCTCAGGGTCGTCTTTTAGATATTCAAGAAAATCGCATTCATTTAGGTTCATCGCATTGCCATAGCTTATGAACTTCGCAACCCCATATCTTTTTTGAGAAGCGATATCCAATATCATCCCTCCAAGTGCTCCAGATTGAGAGATGAAAGAGATGCTTCCTTGAGTTGGCCGCTTCAATTTCTGTTTAGACAAGAATATAGAATCCAGCTCTGAGTATGTATCTAGGATGCCAAGACAATTCGGGCCCACACATCTTATCCCATACCTATCTAATACTTGTTCAAGTTTCTTGTCCAATAGTGTATTTCCAACTTCTTTGAATCCCGAGCTCACGATTATAACGTTCTTTATTTTTTTCTTTCCGCACTCCTCTACAATCATAGGGACAAGGTCTGCTTTGACAGCGATTATAGCAAGGTCGATGTTGTCCTCTATCTCCAGGACGCTCTTATAACATTTTATATGGAATATCTCAGATGCATTCGGGTTCACAGGATAGACTGTTTTTCTTTGATACAAGTTCCTGAAGATGATATTCCCTATCTTCCCTGGTTCATGGCTTGCCCCTATCACAGCTATCTTCTCAGCCTTGAAGAACATATCTAGCGATTTAGACGTCTTTGATATGTTCTTTATGGTCTTCACTTCTTTTGTTTTTTTCTTGACGATTGTTTTCTTTGCTTTCTTCACTTTCTTTATTGCTTTGATTTTTTTCTTCTTCACTTTTTTCATTTCTTCTTCCACTCTCCTTTCAATAAACCATACACATAACAATCATGAACTTTTCCTGTTGCCTTGGATTTTGCATGCTTTCTTAATAATCCTTCTTTTTTGAACCCCAATTTTTCTACTAATTTTTGAGAAGCCTTATTTTCTTTGAATATCGGCGCATATATCCTTCTTAATTTTAATTTCTTAAATCCAAAAGTTATCAAAGCAGAGGCAGCCTCGGTCATCAGGCCCTGTTTCCAGTATTCTTTGGCCAGACAGTATCCTATCTCTGCGTTCCCATCTTTCTTTTCAACATCATGCAAACCAAGTCCGCCGATTACTCTCTTGTTGCTCTTCAATTCTATGCAGAAATTATAATCTCTATTCAAATTTCTCTTCACTTCATGTGTGCATTTTGCTATCCACCATCTCGCATCTTTTAATTTATATGGATGTGGTGCAGGTACAAGATATCTTGTGACTTCTATGTCATTCATATAAGTTACTAAATCTTTTTCATCTTTCTGCTCCCAAAATCTCAAAATCAATCTTTTTGTTCTCAATATAGGTTTCATTTTTCAAAAATTATCCTCGCATCGACTACCTTTCCCTCTTGTTCATTTAACATCAATGGATTGATATCCAATTCTATGATCAATTTGCCCTGGCTTGTTTCAGGTATCTTTGAGACAGAGATGCAGATTTTTTTCAGGGCATCTAAGTTCACCTGTCTTTTTCTTGCGAACAGGATATCCTTTGCTTTGATATCCTCAAGCATGCTCTCAAAATCTTCTTCATCTATAGGGCACTTCCTAAAGCTTATGTTCTTCAGGAATTCAACAAAAACACCCCCGATTCCAAGCCCTATAATATGCCCAAAAGTCTTGTCCTTTTTCAATCCAATTATAAGCTCTTGTCCCTTGACATACTCTTCAATCAAGATTCCTTGGGATTTGACTTTTTTTGATAGGCCAAGGAGAAAATTAAGATGTTTGAAAAAATCCTCTTGATTATAAGCTATCCTAACTCCGCCGATGTCTGTCTTATGCAGAGCCTCATCAGACACTATTTTCATCACAAGAGGGAATTTGCTTTCTCCCAGGCTCTTATTTTTAGCTATCAGCTGTGCTTTTTTGATATCGATGAAAACATCTTTTGAAACAGATACATACTTTGATAAGAAAGTCTTTGCTTTATACTCTGAAAAAATCACTTCATTCGACCCCATTTTTTAACAAATCTCTCTCTTCCTAAGCTCTTGATGCTATAAGATAAATATAAAAAGAGGGACTTTTATACTTTTCTATGCAAAAAAGGGAAGGAAAATGATAGATGAAGAGAAAGAGAGCAAGGACATAAAAGAGCTAAAAGAACTGGACATTCCTCAAGGCATCATGGAAGAAGAAAAAGAGAAAAAAAGCCAGAAAGATAGTGTTCAGCAGAAGTTGATTTCAACTATAAAGAGCCCAGAAATAACTGATGTCCTCAAGTTCGTGTCTTTCGGGACTCCGTTAAGGACAGCGATAGAGAAAATAGCGCATGCAGGCACAGGGGCACTGCTTGTTGTGGGCAATGAAGACATCTTGAAGGTGATTAGAGGAGGATTCTCAATAGACTGCAAGTTCACATCTAACCGGGTTGCTGAACTCTCAAAGATGGACGGAGCCATTATCCTTGATTCGAAGATGTCGAGAATACTGTATAGCTCTGCTCTGATGGTCCCGAATCCAGACATCAAGACAACTGAGACAGGTTCAAGGCATCAGGCAGCAGAGAGGACTGCGAAGCAGACAGGTCAATTGACTATAGCTGTCTCTCAAAGAACAGGCCTTAAAACGATTTATTATGGAAACTTAAAATATCAGCTAAAAGACCTTGAAACCCTGTTATCAAGGGCAAGGTCAACTCTTGAAAATCTAAGAAAATACAAGCAGGTGGTCGATGAACTTCTCACAAAGCTGAATTTCTTGGAGATAATGGGCTTTGCTGAGATTTATGACATAACTATCTTGTTGCAGAGGATAGAGATAATCATGAGGATAGAGAAAGAGATAAGAAGACAGCTCATAGAGCTTGGAAAAGAAGCGGGCCTATTAGAGATGGAATTCAAAGAGCAGATAAAGGACATTGAAAAAGAGTACATGCTGGTCATCCGAGATTACAAAAAGAAGGTCTCGACAAAGAGGATAAGGAAGTATCTCTCAAACTTCTCTTATGACTCCTTGCTTGACCCCAGCAGCATATCAATAGCACTAGGATATTCTTCTTTAAGCGAGAAAGTCTCTCCAAAAGGATATAGGTTCTTATCCAAGATAAAATCTCTCTCCCCAGCGAAGACAGAGATCTTAATCAAGAAGTTCAACTTGAAAGAGCTTTTCGACATCTCTCTTGATGACTTTGTTGAACAGTCAGGCATAGAGAAAAAAGAGGCCTTCGTGATTCTCGAAGAAATCAAAAAGCTTAAAAACGAATTGATTGCTAAGCTCTGATTTTAAGCTTTTATCCCAAGCAATCCAGGCATGGTTTTTGCACAATATGAGCAAATACTTTCTAAATGTCTTTTACTATGAAATTTTTTCTCCATAACCCTAAGCGCTTCTACATATTTCAGATAATCCCTATCGGGCTCCCGAGGATATATGGCAAGAGGGTTGTCTCTTAAATTTGAATAAGGCAGAGCCAGCTGATCGCTTTGCGCACCACAGCAAAGTCTAACATCGAGATTAATATCGACAAAAGCATATTCACGGCCATGAAGGACATTGCATCTTGTTTTTCTTCCATGCGTCTCACTAAGCCTATCTGCTCTGCCGCCAAAATCAAGTTTTCCTAGTCGTATATCTACTCCACCGCCTCCTTTCTTCTTAATAGGAAATACGCCTATAGTATTTTCAACAGTACTGTTGAATACAATATCATTCAGCTCTGCCCATTTTTGTCTCCAGTAATATTCTGTAAACGTTCCTCCTATTGAGCCCCTCCTTCTTAGTGCCTCAATAAAAAATTCCGTGGTTTCATCTTTTCTTTCTGGACTTGATGTCATGATTATGCTTATGCTGGACAAGGAGTATTCTAATAATTCTGGAAGTGCAGAAGTCAGGGCATCTAAACTTTTTTCTTTATTCCCTTTAAAACCATAAACATCAAAACTTAGAGAAACATCAAGAGGATTTTTAAGTTGAGGATACCTTTGATTCATTCTGTCAATCAGTGCTCTAAAATTCCTATATGGCAGGGCGTCAATTCTTCTCTCATGCGATGTGAATCCTCTAGTTCCTAGATTTACTCTTAAACTTCTTTGTAAGAAGAGATCTAAGACATGGCCTAAGTCAGGATGTTGCAAAACATCTCCCCCAGTCAGGCCAATTATTCTCCCTTGCGGCAATTTAGGAGAGTGTTCTAGTGTTTCAAGAACATAGAAAAAATCATCTTCAGACATAGTCTTCCCTTTTGGTTTTGCGTCAATACAGCAGTGCAAACACCCTCTATTGCAATAATCCAGAATCTTTATAATTATCTTTGGTGCAGACATTTTTATTTTTTTCAGAATGAGGTTTCTGGTGACCATCACCACATAGATACTTTTTTCAGGCTTTATAAATCATTTCTTATATCTTTTTAAACCCAGAAAACATGAATTTTTATAGTATTTATGCTTAAATTTTTATTAAAAAATGTTAACACAAGAGCAGATTGAAGATTTTAAATCACAACTAGAGCGAGCTTCAAATCCCGTTTATTTCTTCGATAATGATGTTGATGGCCTTGCAGCGTTCTTGATTGTGAGGAAGTTCTTTGGCCGCGGAAAAGGCGTTGCAATTAAAAGTTATCCTTCGTTGAACAAACAATATATAAGGAAATTAGATGAATTCAAGCCCGACCTTATCGTTGTCCTTGATAAGCCTTTGATTTCGCAGGATTTCATCGAAGCAGCCAAAGAGCGAGGGATACATATTGTCTGGCTCGATCATCATCCGATTCCTTTGAACACGAGAGACGAGAGCATATCCTACTATAATCCTCTAGATAATCCTCATAGAGACAACAGGCCTACTGCTTACTGGGCGTACAAGATAGTCAATAATCGGGGCTATGAGTGGATAGCGATGCTGGGATGCATTCGAGATTGGTTTGTCCCGGAGTTTGCAGAGTCATTTTCAAAAGAATTTCCTGATTTGTTCCAGTATACGCAGAATTCAGCCAAAGCACTCTATGAAACCCCCATAGGCAGGATAACAAGGATACTAGATTTTGCACTAAAAGATAAGACAAGCGCCATAGTGAAGATGATAAAGATAATGCTAGAAGTCAACAATCCTAATCAGATTAGTGAAGAGAACAAAAAACTCTATCCTATATATAAGAGATACTTCCAGATAAACAAGAAGTATGGGATGCTGATGAAAAGAGCAGAGGAGATAGCTGCAAGAAGCTCTAAACTTCTTTTTTTCCAGTACGGTGGAGATCTTTCCTTGTCAAGCGAACTTGCAAATGAGCTATTCTATAAATTTTCAGAGAAGATAGTCGTAGTCACATACATAAAAGGCACGAAAGTCAATTGCTCTCTTCGGGGTTTGATAAATGTCCGAGACCTAGCTCAAAAAGCTCTTCAGGGCATAGAAAGTTCTTGTGGAGGGCACGAGAATGCAGTCGGAGCGACTTTTCAGCTCCAGGATTTGAAGACTTTCAAGAGGAACCTGTTCAGACTTCTAAATAGATTCGAATCAAAGCCGATTGTCATAAACAAGTCGCAATAAAAAATGGCAAATAAACAAAATAATTCCAATAAGCAAGATAAATGTCTTCATCCTGTCAAGGCTCTCAAGATAGAGAAAAACATGTCTGCATCAGATCTTGTTTCAGGCATGAAGGGAACAGCATATAATGCCCGATGTCTTGGAGAGGCAGGAGAGATTTGGCTTGAAGCTTGCAAAGACAAATCTATAAAAAAATTTCTTGGCCTGGCCGGCGCTCAAGTCCCTGCTGGTATGAAACAGATTATAATAGATATGGTCGATAAAGGGATGATAGATGTCTTCGTGACAACAGGCGCGAATCTTACCCATGATCTTATCGAAGCTCTGGGATTCCATCACTATCAAGGTTTAAGTGAGATTGATGATTCAAAACTGAATAAACTTGGCTTAGATAGGATTTATGATGTTTATATGAAATCCGAAGTCTATCAACATCTTGAGGCTTGGTTTGTAGAGAATTTTGATAAAATAAATTCAGAGAACAATTCTGAATTTTTATTCAAGCTTGGAGAACTTCTAAGTAAAGCAGAGCATGGAAAAAATTCAATACTGGCAATATGCTACAGAAAAAATGTTCCTATATTCTGCCCAGCCCTGTCTGATTCAGGAATAGGACTGATGATATGGAACATGCTCATAAAGAAAAAAAAGCCGATGATGAATGACTACAATGATCTGAATAAGATGATTGATATAGCCTGGACAAACAAGAAAAAAGCTGTATTCTACATAAATGGAGGATTTCCTAAAAATTATATTCAGCAGGCGATGCAGTTCTCAAGCCCTGCCCAGCTCGGTGTTCAGATAAAGACCGATGATGCAAGTTATGGGGGTTCAACTGGGGCTCCATTAAAAGAAGGGGTCTCATGGGGGAAGATGTCAAGTCAAGGCAGATTCATTGATGTGACATGCGATTCTACCATAGCCCTTCCATTGATATACGCGTATGTTCTGGATAACCTCTAGATTCTCTAGTATATTGTTATTAAGCAAAATCTAACCTGCCTATTAAGAATATGCGCTTTAGATTGTATTAATGCGCTTCTTTTGTTTTCACATACAGATCTTGCTCAAAGCAAGAAGAATCGCTATTTTGTATAGGACTTTAAT
>CAZKFK010000005.1:8438-16563 GCA_964552095.1 Candidatus Woesearchaeota archaeon
GGGTCTCATGGGGGAAGATGTCAAGTCAAGGCAAGCTCATAGATGTCACGTGCGATTCTACCATGGCTCTGCCTTTGATATATTCTTATGTCCTAGATAATATCTAAGTTTGCTTGAAAAAGAGAGCGCATTATTGTAACTTAAAGCGCATATCAAACTGACTTTTATATGCATACACTCCCATAATCTTTAAAAGTCAGTTTTGTCTGATAGCTAATAAAAGATGGCAAAAGCAAAATTGAGGAATATATTTGTAATCGTGATCTTGATGATATCTCTTGTCTGTTCTTTTTCCCTCTGTTTTTCACAAGAATTCGAGTACACCGAAGGCACTCAAGAACAATTGACAATGGTAAAGATATCGAACAGCGTTTATAGCACTGCTTCGAAGCTTGATGCGAACCTGACTTTCTATCCTCTAAATGATTATAGGCAGAGTTCATATACTTTGACAGAAGGAAAAACATCTTCTTCAGGAATCCTGTTCCATTTCAATTATGGGGGGGAGCTAGATTTCAGCATAGATTCGAATGTCTCTACAAAGCTTTTTGTAAGTCCTCTTGAAACAACAAGTCTTGATGACCTCAAAGCACAAGTCAGTGTAGATAAATATCTGATTGCATATACAAAATCAAGCACATATGCAGACTCTTCTAATCCAATCATAGAGAACAAAGCAAATCAACTTGCAAGATCAAATGATTCAATCGAGACCCTCTATGTTCTTGCAGAGTATGTCAAGAATTCGATGACTTATGACTTAAGTTCAAGCGATTTGAAAAAAGCCTCAGAGATAATAGTTGAAAAAAAAGGGGTCTGTGCGCAGTACACTATTCTATTCATCGCATTGGCAAGGTCTATAGGGATTCCTGCGAGATATGTCTCTGGAATAGCCTATACTACAAGAACAGACTCATTTGAAGAGCATGCTTGGGCTGAAGTCTACTTAAATGGGGCATGGGTGCCGTTTGATGTCACATTTGGCCAGTATGGCTGGCTTGATACAAGCCATATTGCTCTGAAAAAAAGTCTCGATGCAGGAGACTCCTCAATAAAGTACAGCTACATAGGAGGATATATCCAGCCCGAAGAGATTTCTATTGATGCCTATACCATAGGTTATCAGATTGGCAAGAGCTTCTCGAACATAACTCTTGAACTTGAGCTATATAAAGAAAAAGTTGCACAAGACTCTTATGTCCCTCTAAAAGTTCTGATAAAAAACAAAAATCCTTACTATGTGATGCTGCCACTGCGCGTTTCGATTGCTCCAGAGGTATATGGAAAATTCCAGAAGATAGTGCTTCTCAAGCCGATGGAGGAGCAAGAGACTTTTTTCATGATATATGCTCCTGAAAAAGAAAAATGCAGAAATGGCTGCATCGCAAACATAGAAGTCAAAGACTCTTTCAATGACACAGCCCAGACAAGCCTGATTTTTTCAGATTTCAATGAAAAAATTTCTCTTGAAAAGGCAAGTTCTATTGTCAATGGCACTGATGGATATTTTGGAGATTTTGATTTCTATTGTGCTCCTGAGCCCTTCAATAAAGATGATGCTTCAAGAAAGATTCTTTGCAAAATAAATTCCTCAAAATCAAAGGCAATAAGGATCTGTTACAAAGAAAGATGTTTTGAGACCTATTCAGAGCGAGATAAAGAAATGCAGGAGTATATAGACATCCCGAAGAATGAGACACAAGCATGCATCACTTTAAATGATTCAAACATGATCCTGAATTCGTGCGTGGACTTCAATAAAAATGGCGATGATTCAGTAAAAAATGTCTTGAATGATGTTCTTGAATGGTTGAAGTCCTTCTTGGGATTCTGAAAAACCCAAAAAAATTGTGATTTTTAGGGGTTCTGCAAATCTTTCGATTTGCATAACTCTGAAAAACTTGGCAGTTTTTTAGGCTGTTGGAAAAACAGAAGTTTTTCCAAAGCTTTAAAAATGTCCTTTTTCTATAATTTTTATGACACTAAGAAAAGGGCACTGTTCAACAACAGTTAAGAGAGCAAATACAAGAAAAAGCAAAGTGAAGAGCAAGAGCTATGTAAAGACCATCCCTCCAAACAAGCTCGCTAAATATATGATGGGCGATGTAGAAGGATTCTATACAGGCAAATACAAATACACAGTGACCTTGATAGAAGAAGACGCTATACAATTGAGAGACAATGCGATTGAAGCAGCAAGGCAATTATTGCACAGACATCTCGAGAATAAAGTCAAAGGAAATTACTTCATGCTATTAAGGGCTTATCCTCATCATATTGTTAGAGAGCACAAGATGTTGACAGGAGCAGGAGCAGATAGAATGTCTTCAGGGATGGCCCACTCCTTCGGTCAGCCAACAGGAGTTTCAGCCCAGATAAAAGAAGGGGGAAGAGTCATATCCATATTCTGCAATAAAGACCAAGTTCAAGTTGTTAGAGAGATAATGCACATGGCCCGAACAAAGATACCAGGTAAGAAGCATGTCCTCATAGAAGAGCTCAAATAACTACCAAAATCTTTATAATATGTGTTTCTCTATAGATATATAAAAGAGCACAGTGAGGTAAGTTCAAACTAAATACGCAGGACAACGTTGTCTGCCACTGCAGACTCCTGCAAGACAAACGAAATATATTAACTTACATCAATAAATATCATACATAAAAAATGCCTGAAGAATTCGAACCTATTGAAATTGATTATGAAGAGGATGAACCAAAATCGACAGAATCAAAGAAAGATAGCAAGTCATCTAAGCAAGAGGCAGAGCATCCGACACATTCAAAGAATGTTATGTGGCTTGCTGAGATAAACAAAGAAGATACGCCTTTAGTCGGAGGCAAGGGAGCTAATCTCGGCGAGATGTTCAATTCTAACTTCCCTGTTCCAGACGCATTTGTCTTGACATCTCATGCATTCAAAGATTTTCTTGAAATCACGAGGTTGAAGAAAGAGATATTCTCTATAATAAAAAGCATAGACATGGAGGACACGAAGGATTTAGAAGATAAAGCAAGAAAAATCCGAGAGAAGATAATAAATTCTGAGATGCCTCAACAATTTGAGCATGAGATACTCAGGAATTATAAGAAACTCAGTACAAGTTCTGGAAACTTGAATGAGCACTTATTGAGAGTTCATGAACCGTGCTTTGTCGCAGTCAGAAGTTCAGCGACAGCCGAAGACTTGGCTGAAACGAGCTTTGCTGGCCAGAATGAAACTTTTTTGAATGTGAGAGGCAATGACCAGATTATAAGCGCAATTAAGAAATGCTGGGCCTCTCTTTATACAGCACGATCAATCTATTACAGGACAAAGAACAAGATAGAAGAAGAGAGCATCTTGATAGCTGTCGTTGTGCAGAGGATGGTCAATTCTGAAAAAGCCGGCGTCATGTTCACAACAAATCCTTTGACAAATGATTCAACTAAGATGGTCATCGAGGCTGTTTTTGGCCTCGGAGAGGGCATAGTTTCAGGAGCAATAGAGCCCGATCATTTTCTTATAGACAAGAAGACAGAGCAAATCTTAGAAAAGAGAATTGGCAAGAAGAAGATGGCAATAACTAGAGATAGTTCTGGCAAAAATGTCAAAAAAGAATTGCATGAAGCATTTATGGATAAAGAAGTCCTTTACACTCATGAATTGAAAGAGCTCATAAAAGTAGCAAAAAGATTAGAGGAGCACTACAAATTCCCACAAGACATAGAGTATGCATTTGAAGGAGGCAATCTCTATGTTGTACAGACAAGACCGATTTCGACCCTGAATAAAAAACACGAAGAAAAAGAAGTCCAAGGACGCGTTCTTCTTGAAGGTCTTGCAGCATCAAGAGGAATAGCTTCAGGGAAAGTCAAACTCGTCTTGGATTTGAACGAATTATATAAAGTCCAGCCAGGAGACGTTTTAGTCACAAAGATGACGAATCCAGATATGGTTGTCAGCATGCAGAAAGCAACAGCCATAGTGACTGATGAAGGAGGAAGTACATGTCATGCAGCCATTGTCTCAAGAGAACTGGGAATTCCATGTGTAGTCGGGACAAAGAATGCGACGCATATCCTAAAAGATAATGGCAGAATCACTGTAGATGGCACTAATGGCAAGGTCTATGCAGGGGATTTGATAAAGAAGCAGTTCGGTATCAAGCAAGAAGAACAGCCAAAGCCACAAGAAGAGCGCATCAATGAAAAAACATCTTCGCACATACCTGGTTCAAAACCAGATTTCGCGAAGATGTTCGGCCAGCCCACTAAGGCACAACAAGTTTCCCAAAAAGGTACTATGGTCAAGGTCAATTGTGACCTTCCAAAAGTTGCTGAAAGAGCAGCTGCAACAGGCGCAGATGGTGTCGGCCTTGTTAGAATTGAATTTATCATAGCAGAAGGAGGAAAACATCCAGCTTACTACATGAAAACAAACCAGCTTGAAGAATACTCAAAGCTTTTAGCAGACAATCTTGAGCATATCGCACGAGCCTTCAAAGGGAAGCCTATCTGGGTCAGAACTTCAGATATAAGGACAGATGAATATACGCATCTTCAGGGCGCGAATGAAGAGCCAAAAGAATCAAATCCGATGCTGGGTTGGCACGGAATCAGAAGATCCTTAGATCAGCCAGAGATTCTGCAGGCTGAATTCAAGGCGATTAAGATTTTGCATGATAAAGGCTACAACAATGTCGGAATCATGCTGCCCTTCGTGATAAATACAGATGAAGTCAAGCAAGCAAAAGAAGTCTGTAGACTTGCAGGCCTAGAGCCTAGGAAAGAGGTCGAGTTCGGTGTCATGATAGAGACTCCAGGAGCCTGCATGATAATAAAAGATTTATGCAATGAAGGCATAGACTTCATAAGCTTCGGAACAAATGACCTCACTCAATTGACTCTTGGCCTGGATAGGAACAATGAGATTATCGGGAAATTATTTCATGAGACTCATGCAGGAGTCCTCAGACTTTTAGAGATGGTCATAACTGTCTGCAAGATGTACAATGTAAAATCCTCTATCTGCGGTCAGGCTGGCTCAAATCCAGAGATGGCGAAGTTCCTGGCAAAGAAAGGAATCTCGAGCATCTCAGCAAATATAGATGCTGTCGAAGAGATACGAGAAGCCATAAAGTGATTCTAAAGAAAGCATAAAATCAATTTGCCAATGCTCGAAGGCACAACCTTGGCAACTAGATAATCCAATATATTTTGAATAACAATCTCTAAAATAATCATCATGCCCGTGCCTTATGGCAAAAACCGCAAGAGGAAAAGAATCGCAAAATTTTTAATCTCCTTTTTCTTTAGAAAAGCATGAAAGAAAAAGAGGCCGTAGAGAAAGGCATAGATCTTGAGAAGCTTAAAGAAGAGCAGAGAAAACTCTCTAAGCTAGTCTCTTTAAAAGATTCATTTGATTTCTCAGTATGCCAGAGATATGGTGGGATTATCTGTGAGACAATAGGAAAAGAGCTTGTAGCGACAGTCATTGTCCTTGATGATAAAGGGGAGATAGTGGATAAGAAATTCTCGATACAAAAACCAAGATTTCCATATATCCCAGGATTCAGGGCCTATAGAGAGCTTCCAGTCATCATCGATGCTTTGAAAAAAGTTGAAGAGGACCCAGATATCATCTTCATCTTAGGGCAAGGGATTGCCCATCCCCAGGGTCTTGGACTTGCTTCTCATCTAGGCGTTTCAATAAACAAACCAGTCATTGGAATAGCGAAGAGCTTGATGTGCGGCGAAGAGAAAGGCGATGATATCATCTTGAACAAAAAAGTCGTTGCCAAGAAGATAATAACCAAAGAAAAGTCAAATCCCATCTATATCTCTCCAGGGCATGACATAAGCATGAAATCTTCTTTAGACTTGACAATCAAATCGATCCATGAGCCGCATAAGCTTCCAGAACCTTTAGTTCAGGCACGCAAGTTTCTCAAAGAAGTTCGAGAAGAGATGATGATGAAATAAGCTATTTTTCTTAATCTAGTAATATTGTCACTTGTTAGTTACAACATTAGAAAGCTTTATAAAGCGCATTTTCTTTTAGAATATAATTAAGATACTAAATTGAATAAAAAACAAATTCAAAAATGAGTTCAGACATGTATATAACAAGTGCAGTTGAACCTAGTTGCAGCACTCTTTATTGGGACAGCAATCCAAGGCCACAAGATATCGCTATTGAAGATAGGAGATGGGCCGAAGACAATATAGGCAGATTGCGAACAGAGAGACCAGACATATTCCCAAAACCACGACTATCAACCCCTTAATTTTTTATTTTTTATTCTGCCTTGAAATTTGTTACTTCTAGCCTTTCCCATAATCTTTGAGGCGTGAGATCTTTGAACTTCTCAGATATATCAACAAATCTGAAGTCATCTGTCATCCTGACTTCATTCACATTCCTCATGAAAAGGGCTGAAAATACTACCCTTAATACTCCAGATACAAAGAACAAGGCCAAGAAGACAGACATAAATCCGAAAGTGAAGTTTGATGCAAAAAACCCTCCTAACGTCGCCCCAATAAATATCCCTATGCCGCTCGTTATATTATCATAAGCAGTGCATAATCCCATCTTCTCTCTTGTCACAGCATCATAGATGAAGTTTGAAGTTGAAAGGTTGAATCCCGCAAAGATGATTCCTGATAAAAATTCTATTCCAGATAAATACACAACAAGCCCTACTGTTGTTGGTCCATGGAAGAAGAAGTATGATGCAAACCAGCCGAAAGGAACAAGACATGTCAGATACGCAGTTATTTTCATTGTTGCGACATTTCCATATTTATCTGCGAATTTGCCCCAGAGAGGCATGAACAGCAGATTTCCAATTATCGAACTCACGATGACTATAGTATAATAAGTATAGCTGAATCCAAGCCCTTGCAGCATATATACTGAGAAGAACGGAGTTGCCAGGTTTATTGCAAGCTGCAGCAAGGTAGTAGATATCGCAAATCTCCCGAAATTATTTCCTGCCATCTTCTTCACGAATTGCCAGAAACTGAAATAGTGCTCTTTCTCTATCTTCAAATGAGGCTCATATTTCTTTCTTAACAGGGCAGAGGAAATCAATCTAGCGAAGAAGCATACCCCAAATAAGATAAAGAATCCTATGAAGACCTTGCTTCCAGTGAATCTATCAAGGACAAAGCCTCCTGCAAGCATTGAAACTAGTGCTATAAATCCGATTATCTTATTTCTTGTCCCAAAATACTTTCCGCTCTTATCAAGATCAATCAAATCTTTCATCCATGATGCCCATATAGGGGCACAGAATAATCCGAGAGTTATCAATACAGTGTAGACTAGTATCAAGAAATTTACTGAAACAGATGAATCAAACTTGAAGATGAAGAAAAAGACTCCAGCGAGGATCACAAAAAGCCAGAAAAATGCTTGGATGAATGTTGTCCAGAACATGATTTTTTTTCTTGAGAACTTCTCCATAGCCCAAGAAGAGGCTATTTGGGAAAAGTTTCCGACAAGATTTGGGATGGCTGTCAGCAGACCGATTTGAGCATTGCTTGCTCCGAGAGCCAGCGCAAAGGGACTGATATATCTCGAGCCTGCCCCATCTGTGACTGCATTAAAAGAGCCTTCAATGATGCTTATCTTTCTTGAGGCTTTTCTTTTGCTCTCAAAATCTCCTTTCATCTCTTCCTTAATCTCTTGAATCCTTGTCTCAGCCTCTTTCCTCCTAGTCCTCGTCCACTCTCTCAAAAAATCTAGGTCATACTTGATCTTGTCTATATGCATATTCACTATTTTTTCTGGACTAGTCTGATTTTTTGTATTTTCTTTGCTCTCTTCACCCATGTTCTTACCTCTTTTTTGCTCAATTATGCTCTTCGTTTAGATTATTACAGATTTATATTTATAAAGATATCTTTTTGATATCTAACCTTAAAATTATCTCTTCTCTAATTCACTAAGAAATCCCAAGATCTTTGGATGCAGAGATGTTGTGAAATATTTTTTTGCTTCTGTTGGTTTTATCCACTTTATTTCAGCAAATTTCTCTCCAGCTCTCTCTTTTCCATCTATAATTTGGCAGAAATAGTAAATCGAGAGGAATTCTCTTTTCTCAGGATAAGTTTTTGCAAAAATTATTTTTTTAAC
>CAZKFK010000006.1:0-16194 GCA_964552095.1 Candidatus Woesearchaeota archaeon
CTTGTTTTTCTCAGCTTTTCTTTTGTTTTTGATTAATTCCCTATGTTTTATATCTCCTACGAACTCTCACTTTTTCCTTTTTTAGCTTTTTTTGAAGGAGAAAAAGAGGATTGTGCGAACTATTCTCCTCTATAAACTCTCTCTTTTGCTTATTTTTGAGTCTAATCTTCGTCCAAAAGCTCGATTTCCTCTATCTTTTTACCTTTTATTCGAGCCCTATTCTTCATCTGTCTGATCAAACTTTCCTTGATTTTAGGATTAATATAATATCTCTTTTTTCCATTATTTTCTAGATGTTCTAAGACCAAACCATCACTTTTACTTTTTATGCTGTTCAACTGTCCTCTGACAGTCGCTTTACTTTTTCCCAATAAAACTGCCATATCATCACAGCTCAACTTCAATTCAGAATTCAAAACTATCCAGACAATAGTCCTTTCACTAGCACTTAAGTTCTTTAAAAAACTGTTAAAAATCGATGTTTGAACACCTGTTTGAACAGGTGTTTGAACACCAACAACGGGTGTTTGTTTATAAACAGGTGTTGATTGCTGTTTAAACACCCTCGCTGATTTTGATGTCTCGAAGAAAGAAATGAAGTTTTTTATATCGTCGATATCTGCCTTGATTTTAATGATTTCTTCAAACAGCTGTTTAAGTTTATCATCGTGTTTAGAATGGTGGGTGTTTAAATGGCCAATCCAGCCGCTAATTTTATCGATATCCTCTCGGACAGCATCAAAAGAACCAGCAATTTCCTCCTTTAATTTCTCCTCTTTATTTTTCCCGAACCACAAAAAACCCATATAATTTATATTTTTTCTGCTTTTTAAATGTTTCTGAAAAATCAGAAAAAATTGAGAAAAAAAGCAAAAAATATAAACTTCAAATCATTAAAATATCATGGCAATAACTGTATTCCATGTGTCCGCGATTTTGGCCATAATCATTGGGATTTTGATTTTGATCTGGCCGAAGTTGATCAGGATAGGCCTCGGAGTCTACTTCATCATAGTAGGGATTTTGGGCCTAATAGGGGCGATGATATAGAGCAAAAAAGAGCTGAAAAAGATGCGATTCTTAAATCCTTTTTGCAGTTTTCTTAGTTATACAGGCAAAAATAAAACAAATAAGCAAAGGTAAAAACATTTAGCGTAGGAAAAATTTATATATTTGATAAATTTCATATCTAATGAAGAGGTGTTTAAATTGTGGTAAAGAATTAGTTCTGCCAGTTGATGCGCATTGCTATCTAAGATCTAACTTCAAATTCAAAAAATTTTGTAATGAAGAATGCAGAGTTATCTATAATAATAAACTAAAAAAGAAAAACTATATTTTAAAGATAACAGAGCATAACTCTAAGCTTTTGGAATTAAACAAAAGAATAAATGGAAAAATTCTTTCTGGCAATAATAAAAGAAATTGTTATAATCCCGACTTAATTAAGGATAATATAGATTATGAACTAGAACTTTTCAGAAATATGCACCATTTAAAGAATAAGGTTAGCAAATGGGATTCTTCTAGAAAGCATATCTTAATCCTTACAATTTCAAATCAAACAAAGGATCTTTTTGATGAAGTCTATTTTTTAACAGAAGATAAAAATCTAATAAAAGAGAAATAAATCTTTCGCTTAAATGTTTCTAGCAAAATAGCATATATTTTAGCAAGAGTAAAAAATAGCTAAAAAGTTCGCACAAAACCATGAAAAGAGGAAAATAGTTCGCACAAGATATAATGTGGGTAGTGCGCTTTTTTAATGTGCGAACGTCGTAACTATAAAGTTTTCGCACATCTTTTTATATTCAAACGTATATAAATGGTCATGTTAAAAAAATGTGAAAAATGTGGGGAAGTTAGAGAACATCAAGCGCATGGACTATGTTTTAATTGTTATAGAAAGCATCTCTGGAAACCAAAAATTATAACTTGTAAGAGGTGTGGTAGAGAAAAACCCAACCATGCAAAAGGACTTTGTGGGGGATGTTACAATTTTTTATATAACTTAGATAATACAAAAGCATGCAATTATAAAAAGTGGTATGGGATAGAGATGAGCCTTTATCAAAAAATAACCTCAAAATGTGCAATCTGTAATTTTGATAAAGTTGTTGATTTGCACCATTTAGATTATAATAAAAAGAACAATTCAGAATCTAACTTGGTGGGATTATGCCCAAATCACCACAAGATGTTGCATGATTTTCGTTATAGGAAGGAAATGTTTGATATCTTAAGAGAGAAGGGATATGGCATAAAAGACGATCCTAAGCTGAATTTCAAGAAAAATTGATTCTATCAAAAACTTTAAATAAAGAGAAAAATCCTTTGAAGATGGCCCTTGCGTTAGATGAAAGAGTTTCAATAGCTAAATTGGTACGAATAAATGCGGAGATTCCCGAAAGATATAGGTCTAGGACTCTTAGACTATATGTTTTAGAGACTGGAATCAGCGCCCTATCTAAAGTTCAAGTAGAAAGGGATTCTGAAAATGACTTCCGATATTCTCCCGGAGATGCTTTTTTAAAATTTATCCAGCCATTTTTAGATAGAGCAAAGACTATTGTTTGGGTAGATTTGGGTGGAGGAAATGGAATAGCTCAAAGAGAGGCAAAAGCAACACTGGATAGGGCCGGAATCAATCCCTCTAGATTAAAAACATATTGTATAGATGTTCAATCCATGAATTTAAATTCGACAGGGCTTCATGAACGTATCTCAGAAGCACAATTTTCCGAAGAAATCATTCTTGCTAAAAAATACGAGCCGATTTTTATTATTGGAGATGCCCAATATGTGGAATTTCCTGAAAAAGCAGACTTAGTTACAGGCGTTCATCTTTTGCAACATTTAGATAATCCCCTAAGAAGCCTCACAAATTCACTCAGTCAGGCAAAAGTTGGAGGGATAGTCAGTCTAGGGTGTAGTGAAGGTGTTAAGTATTACGAAAATCCAACTGCCTCTTATGCAACTTCTACTTTAAAAAAAGAACTTTGTAAAACTGGGTCTTTGGCGAATTTCGGTTTTGAGTTTATTGATACTCCTTATGATATGCATGCCAGATGGCTTATTAGGAAAGCAAGGGACGAATGCTTAAGAAATTTATTGGACTCCCTTGTTCTCTTTAAGAGAGAAGGGCGCGAGAATAAGGGATACTCTCTCCATGGCTATACTCGGGTATAACCCCCTTTTCTCAGAACTCGTCCTCATCCATCAAAAGTTAGATTTCAAAAGCAATAAAATCCTTTCGTTAAAAAATTATTTCCTTTCATTTACAAAGAGTTTACTGGCTGGTATCCTTGGCTCTCCAGGTTCATAAAATCTAAGATCATCTAAGCTAAAATTCTCAAAACAAGTGATAAGCTGGTTAGTTTCATACTCTATATTGCTTTGAATTGCCCGCTTTCCTTCTTCATCTCTACAAAGTGGGAGAGCATCACAAAATAATCTATGGGCAAGCATCCTACATCTAACTGCAGCAGAACGGAGTTCATAGAATAGGTATGCATTTTTTGCAGCCTTACTGTAAGCATAAGCAGCCTGTATAATCATTGTCCAATTAGGATTTGGGGTAGTTCCTCCACGATAAATCAATCTTTCAAAACTTTTTGCAGCAACTACTTTTAGGCAATAAGCAGCCCAAGCATCCTCTTTCCAAATTCTATTAGCTGTCTCAGAAACAATACAGGCCTTTCCATAGTCTAATGAGAATTCTTTCCTCAGTAAAAGATCTAAAGCAAGCCCAGTATACCTTACTCTTGGGATAAATCCTCTATATTTTCCAATATATCTTGTTGATTCCATATTTTTGTCAATTTGTGATATAAACTGCAAGACCTTCTTTGAGCCAAGCAAGATCCCATTTGTTTAGGTTTTCTGAGCCGGGGTGATGTGTAGATATCAAAGGAACACCCAGGTCTACCATTGGCATTATTCCATCAAACACTTCAGCCATGCTTGCAGATGAAAAATCAGAATCTGCTGAATGTGGGCCCCAAGTAACTTGGTATCTATCTCTTTTTCTTCGGCCAGGAAGTTTGCCATCAAATAGCGTCATCAATCCATCCACATGTTTTGGGGACGTTGCCCTACAAAAAGGAGTATTATCCGCACAAATAAAAAAACCCCAGCCAGCAACTGCGGCTCTTCTGAAATCTATTCTATCCTCATCTTTTTCATCTAATTCTGCCCCACTAAAAGCAACATCAACATCTGCACAAATTGCTGGTAAGCCCCCAAAACCTCTCTCATTTAACATATCTGGGAAATCCGCTGCTCTGAATTCTCTTCCATACTTCCTCCTTAGTGTTTCTCTTAACACTTTTTTAACAAAACCTCGCCAACCCCCAGAATTTCCAATGCTCCCTATCTCTTCATGATCTAAACTGAATATAGCTACAGTATTATCTGTTGTCAAATTTTCCAATCCCGCAGTATACGCAGCATGATGGCACGATCTATCATCCTGCCCAAGAGCAGATAGCCTACTACCTACTTCATGAGGGTTGGAATTAGCTGGAAAGACATATAGCCCAGATCTTCCAAAATCCATCGAATCTTGAATTCCAAGTGCCTTGAATGCTTTATCAAGAGTTCTATAGGGTGTGGTGACTCTTAATCGCCTTAATGGTTTAATAGCGTCTTTTGCATCAGTGTGGGCTGAGCTCTGTTCAATTAATCCATTAATTTTTACAAGTCTTCTTCTTCCATTTTGGTAAATATGTCCCAGAACAACCACATTTCTTCCATACCAATCTTCTGCGCGTATCCCCCCGACCGCTTTCGTAGCAAAATAAAAATTTCCTGCATACAATGAGGATTCTGCATCCATCTCACAATGGGGTGCAATCGCTCTTAAGCAAGGAATATCTGAATGTGCAAAAATGACTCTTAAAGGGGATGCTCTTTTTCCGGGGATTACAAGTGCGCAAGAATTTCCAACAGCACCATTTATGCCCATATCTTCATCTGAAACAAAAAAAGGCTTATCACTCACTCTCCCGCTTAGAACACCATATTCTTGAGCAACGCTTCTCGTATGTTCGACAACATCTGAAGGCAATAGGTTCGCTAATAATTTTTTATATCCGGGGATAAATGTGTGATCAACATATTCTCTAAAACCTTTTGAAAGATGATCTGCAGAGGGTTGTTCGCATACAAGATCTGTTACATTGCTGCATCTATCAAATGGATTTGCCATCAAAACACACTAAAAATGCCTTAAAAAAGGTTTCTATTATAAGATATATACAAAAAATCCTCTAAAATGCCCATAAAATACTCTAAAAAGCACGATTTTCAACAAAACTTATTTAAATAGGTTCGCACAATCTATATTATGAAAAGAGAAAAAAAGAAGTGGATTAAGTACTCTTTCAGAAAATACTCTAAAACATATCCTCAACTGTTTGCCCAAGAAAAAAAAGAGCTGAAAAAAGTTTTTAGGAATGCGAAGATAGAGCATATCGGAAGCACATCTATCAAGGGACTTGGGGGCAAGGGCATAATAGACCTTGCAATATTTTCAAAAAAATCCCTATCTTCAATAAGGCCTTCTTTGATAAAAAGGGGCTATGAGCAGTGGCATGTCCCTAAAAAAAGGAAATTCTTTTCTTTTGAAAGAGATCTTCCAGATAAAAAAAATCCGTCAAAAATCTTTCATATCCATCTCACTTCAGATGAAGAGGTATTCATGAAGATGATCCTATTCAGAGATTATTTAAGAGAGAACCCTAAAGTCATGAAAGAGTATGCGAAGTTGAAGAAGCATGCATCGAAAGTATCAAAGAACAACGCAGAGAAATATAAAAAAATCAAGAACCCTTTCATAAAATCAATAATAAAAAAAGCGAAGAAGGAGAATAAAAGATGAAAACCAAAAACCTTTATCAATATCCATTAAGAAAAGAAGATGTCATCAGAATAGACCTCTCATCACCAGCGCATAAAGGAAGGCTAAAACATGCGGTTGATTTTTTATGCAAAGAAGATTCTTGGATTCATGCCACAGCAGACGGAGAAGCTGTCCACGTCGTTAATAATAAAAAGAGAAGAACAGAAGAGGATATGGCTGATGCTGGCAATTTTATTTTATTGAAACACAAAAATAGCGAGTATAGCCATTATGCTCATTTAGGATATAAAAAGATTAAAATTAATGTTGGTTCAAAAGTTAAAGCAGGGGACGTAATAGCTTATAGTGGTAATACTGGTTTTTCATATGGTCCGCATTTGCATTTTTCAGTTATTAAATTTAAAGATGAAAATAAAAAAGATTTTGAAAGTTTAGAAATAAGGTGGAGCAAAAAATGAACCGCGAAGATTTTTTAAAGAAGCTCGAAGTTGAACTCAAGATTTCAAAGAATTCAGAGTATACTATTAGAAATTATGCTCAAGCGAATTCTGAGCTCCTTGACTTCATCAAAAAAGAGCCAGATAAGATAAATACCGACGACATAAAACTTTTCATGGCAGAAAAGCTTGTTGATAGGTCTTCAAGTTCAGTCATATTATTTTTATCTGCTTTAAGATATGCTTACTCAAATATTTTAAGCAAAGACATCACTGTCGGAATAAAGAGACCAAAGAAAGAGAGAAAAATTCCAAGTGTTCTGACAAAAGATGAAGTCAAAGCACTTTTGAATTCTATCTCAAACAAGAAAAGCAAGCTTATGCTTTCCTTGATATATGCTTGCGGTTTCAGGGTCTCTGAGCTTGTGAATCTTAAGATTCAAGATTTGCATTTTGAAGAGAAGATAGGATATGCAAGAAAAGCCAAAGGTAATAAAGACAGGATTTTCAATATTCCTGATTTTTTAGCAGAAGAGCTTAAATCTCAAGTTGAGATTCAGAAATCAGGCAATCAAGAATTTCTATTTTCTGGCCCAAATGGAAAACTTTCAACGAGAAACATAGAAAAAATAACAAGAAATGCCTTAAACAAAGCAGATATCCAGAAAGATGTCCATCCTCACACGCTAAGGCATTCATTTGCAACCCATCTTTTAGAGAATGGCACAGATATAAGGAAAATTCAAGAGCTGCTTGGGCACCAGGATTTATCCACGACTCAAATCTACACCCATATTTCAAAAGAAGAATTGAAAAAAATCAAATCTCCGATAGAGGGCTTGATGAATGAAGAAGAAAACATGAAAACCCATGCAGAGGTTTGAAAACATTAATATATCAAAAAATCTCTATAAAAAATGCGGAAAAGTCTAAAAGAGTTGAGAAAAAGACAGAAAAATTTTGAGAAACACTCAAAGATAGGCGCTCTTTTCAGAGAATTCATTCTTGGAGGGCAGGATGGCCTTGTCAATGTTCTGGGAATAATCTTGGGAATGGCTGTAGCTACAAAAGATCCTAAACTAGTCATCATTGCGGGACTCGCAGCAGCCTTCGCAGAATCTTTTTCAATGGCGGCAGTGGCCTTCACATCAGCAAGAGCAGAGGCTGATTTCTATAAAAGTCAAGAAGAGAAAGAGGAATATGAAATAGAACACTATCCTCGACTTGAGAGAGATGAGATTCAAGAGATATACCGGAAAAAAGGATTCAAAGGAAAGCTTTTGAATGATATAGTCAATCATGTAACTTCAAATAAGAGGATTTGGCGAGATATCATGATGCATGAAGAACTCGGCCTCTCTCATGAATTCCTAAGTCCTATCAAAAGCACAGGTGTCGTTTTAATCGCAACAATCATGGGCTCTATACTCCCCTTGATTCCATTCTTCTTCCTTCCGATTACTCATGCTATAAGCCTTTCTTTGATTATATCTTCAATCGCTCTTTTCATTACAGGAGCAATAGAAGGCAAGTTTACAGTCGGGCACTGGTTGAAAAAAGGCATACAATTGATGGTGATAGGAATGCTAGCAGCCCTGATAGGATTTATCATCGGAGAGCTGTTGCATGTGAATGTAAGTTAGAATTTTTAATCTTTTTCTATAGAACTAGAATCCATTAGATTTATAAATGTTGATTTAATAAATCAAGCATAAGAATAGTTGAGCAGATTGATTTGCATAGACGATTTCTTAAATAACAAGAAAATGTATAAGGAGGATTTAAAATGCCATACGGCAACAGAAGATTTGGCGGTTCTCGAGGCGGATTTAGAGGCGGATTCAGAAGAAACTTTGGTCCAAGAGAGATGACCAAGATTAAGTGTTCTGAATGCGGCAAAGAAGACGAAGTACCTTTCAAACCAAGAGAGGGCACTCCAGTTTATTGCAGAGAGTGTTTTTTCAAGAAGAAAGGCATAACGCCAAGGAAAAAAGAAGAATCAGAAGACACAGAATCTGAATCTGAAACAGAGTCAAAAGTTTCAGATGACATGGAAGAATCGATGGAAGACGAAGATTCAGAAGAAGAAACAGCTGAGTAAGCTTTGATAACTTTAAAATTTTTTAATTTTCTTTTTTCTTTTTTTAATAAACTCTTAGCCACATCAAAAGAATTAAATATTCTAGAGGATAGCTATATAATAAAATGTTAAAGGAAAGAATAGATTCTTTATATTCATCAAAACAGGAGAACCGAGATAAGCTCGCTTTCTATATCAGCGATGCAGGCAAGTGCCCTAGGGCAATATGGTTCGCTATGAAAAAATACCCCAAAAAAGAAGTCGATGCCCGGGTCATGAGGATTTTTGAGCATGGTAACTATACACATATGCGCATCATGTCTGCCCTATACTCTTTGGGACTTGTGACAGCATCAGAGATAGGCATCCCAGATAATCAGATGATACATGGGAGGGCAGATGCTATAGTCAATATAGATGGAGAGCTCTATGTAGTCGAGATTAAGAGCGTCAATTCCATGAGATTCAAGAAAGCAGAAGCAGACCAGGATCATATAAAACAGCTCCAGCTCTATCTATATTTCTTCAAGATAAAGAAAGGCATCTTGATATATGAAAATAAAGATAACCAAGAGATAAAAGAATTTATGATAGAGTATAATGAGCCTCTTGTTAAAAAACTTTTTTCAGATTTTAATATCTTAAAAGACAAGATAGGGATGAATCAAGTTCCAGAGATCCCTGATGACCTTGAGGACTGGCGTTGCGAATACTGCCCATATATAGCCTCATGTGAAAAAGTAGAAGAAAAAGAAATCACTCAGTGATGATTAATTAGATTTATATATATCTGTTCTTATTGGAAATAGGTTCTAATAAAAAAGATAAAAATGATAAAAACATGACTAAATACATCTTTGTTATAGGTGGGGTGATTTCAGGAGTTGGCAAAGGAGTTGCAGCAGCAGCCATAGGCAAAATCCTTCAGAACTATGGTTATGATGTTACAGCAGTCAAGATAGACCCCTATATCAACTGTGATGCGGGCACATTAAGGCCTACAGAGCACGGAGAAGTCTGGGTCACTGAAGATGGAGGAGAAACCGATCAAGATTTAGGGAATTATGAAAGATTTTTAGGGATAAATATTCCAAGAAGGAATAATATAACAACAGGCCAAATCTATAAAGAGACCATTGAAAAAGAACGTTCAGGAGCTTTTTTAGGGCAGACTGTGCAGTTTATACCGCACATTATAGAAGAGGTCAAATCAAGGATAACAGCAGCAGCCAGAGGTCATGAAATCGCTCTAGTTGAGATAGGCGGTACAATCGGAGACTATGAGAATATCCCTTTTCTATTAGCTGCAAAAAAACTTGAGAGAGAGCTCGGAGAAGACAATGTCATCTATATCCTTGTTTCATACTTGCCTGTTCCGATGAACATAAAAGAGGCTAAGACCAAGCCAACACAGCAATCAATAAGGATGTTGTACGAGACAGGCATTTTTCCAGATTTCATACTATGCAGGGCAATAGAATCTATTGATGAGGTAAGGAAAGGAAAAATCGCTTCATACATAAATCTAGATAAAGAGAGCATAATCTCCGCACCCGATGTCCTTCATCTCTATCAAATCCCCATCAATCTAGAAAAAGAGGAGATAGGACAGAAGATTCTGAAAAAATTTAAGATAGGGCCTAAAAAACAACCAGACTGGGTAAGATGGGAAGCCCTATTAAAAAACATGAAAGAGCCAAAATCCGAGGTCAACATAGCCATAGTAGGAAAGTATCTGAAGATAGGGGCTTTTAGCCTTGAAGATTCTTATATCTCGATAAAGGAAAGCCTGCAGCATGCTGCAGCGATGCTAGGCATAAAGGCTAAGATATTCTGGATAGATTCAAATGAATTTGAGCAAGACTCTTCAAAAATCGATAGCTTGAAAGATTTTGACGGCCTGATTGTCCCGGGTGGTTTCGGAGCATCAGGAGTCGAAGGGAAGATTCAAGCCATAAAATATTGTAGAGAGCATAAGATTCCTTATCTTGGCTTATGTTATGGTTTGCATCTTGCTGTTGTCGAGTTTGCAAGAAACGTATGTAACCAAAAAGCCCATACCACAGAGATAGAGCCTGAGACAGAGTGTCCAGTGATAGATGTTCTTCCATGGCAAAAAGAAATACTCCAAAACAACAATTATGGTGCTACAATGCGTCTCGGTGCTTATGCTGCCAAGATTGAGGAAGGCACGATAATCTATGATTTATACAATAGATTCAATCACTCGAGCTCTGACACTAAGGATGAAGATAATATAAAGAAGAACATCGGAAAAACACCTAAACCATATATTTTTGAGAGGCACAGGCACAGATATGAAGTCAACCCAGAGTATCATGAATCTCTTCAGAGTCGAGGTATAGTTTTTTCAGGTTATCATATCTCCGAGGATGGCACGAAACTTGTTGAATTCATCGAGCTTCCTAAAGAGAAGCATCCATTTTTTGTTGCTACTCAAGCACATCCAGAATTCAAGAGCAGGTTCGAGCAGCCTTCTCCTGTTTTTTTAGGATTTTTAGAGGCTAGTTCAAAACGCAGTAAATAAAAGTTCAGACCTTAGGGGGGTTTAAATGAACATAAAGAAAGAAATAAGGGAATTGGAGCTGACTTTGAATACGATTCTCTCCAAAAAGATTTTCTTCCATGAGAAGTATAAGCTCTTTGATTTCAAGAGAAAAGAGCAGGATTACTATCAAAAAGAGATACTCTTAGAGATCAAAAAAGTCCAAGATTCTTTGAGCACTCTTCCAAATTATGGAAAAGAGACCCTTTTTACAGATAAAATAAAAAATCTTCTCTCAAGTCTTGAAGTTCTTAAGGATGTGAATAAGATAAATCAAAAAACTCTTGAGGAAGCTATTCTTAGCCTAAATAAGCTTTCTGAACTCCTTGAGATTGTTCCAGAGGCCAAGGAACCAGAAATCAATAGGGTAGATAGAAAAGACTTTCTTGAACTTCCTAAACTCCCAAAAGAGATTTATGATGAGGTTAAAGCGAATTTTGATGAACTTGTGACATGTTTCAACAACAAATGTTATCGAAGCTCTCTTATCCTTTGTGGCAAAATCCTTGAGATAGCCATGCACCGAAAATACTTTGAATCAACAGGCAAAGACCTGCTTGAGAAGAGTCCAGACATAGGCCTTGGAAATCTATTGGCTAAGATGAGAGAAAAAGAGATAATTTTTGACCCAGGCCTTCCTCAACAGATACATCTGATCAATCAGCTCAGGGTCTACTCGGTTCATAAGAAAGTCGAAAGTTTTCAGCCTTCTAAAGAACAGGCACAGGCCACAATCCTCTATACTCTTGATATTCTAAAAAAATTGTTTAAGTCATAAAAACCATAAAAGGTTTCTAATCATGAGTGATAACAAATTAGAAACCTTTAAAAGACTCTAAAAATTTAGGATTTATGGACACTTTGACTTTGCAAGGATTCAGCAATTTGGATCCTTCAGAGATTGAAAGGCTAGAGGATCTTATAGCTAAGAACTTAAAGAAGATTAGGTTTAAGTCAGACTATTTGAACTTAAGGATTGAGCTTAAACAGCACAAACATTCCAAAGAATTTGTGCATGAGATTAAAGCGACTCTGTTCTTGAAACAGAACAGGATAAGAGCAGAAACAAGCGATAAAAACATATATAAAGCCCTTCAAAATGTATTTGATAAACTGTTATCAGAGATTGAGCATAAAAACAAATTATGATAAAAATTGCTAAATGCATAAAGCACAACATTAGCAACAAAATAGATCAATAACATTAGCAACAATATTAAAATGAAAATAAGAAACAAAGGAATAGGCTTATCCCAGTATTTTAAAGAGCTTAAGCCAGGAGACAAAATCGCCTTGGTTAAGAATGCCTCTATCTCAGGAGCCTTCCCAAGAAGATTCAGTGGAAGGACCGGCACAGTGGTCAAGAAACTGACTAAGGCTTATGAAGTGAAGTTTTTAAATGGCAAAGTCTATAAGCATCTCATACTTAAACCGATTCATTTGAAGAGGATAAATTAAGCATGTCAATCAAAGAAATGAAGCCAATAAGCATGGCAGAAGCAAGAGAAATCCTTAAAGGGAACGACTCAGAAAGAGCGAAGACAGCTGATGCTTTCATAAAAAAATTCACGAAGCTCTCTGCAGATGAGGCAAGGAAGATGTTCGATTCAATCAAAAAATTAAACCTAGACAAGTTAAAAGACGAAGACATTGTCAAGATAATTGACTTTATGCCAGAGGATGCCGATGCTCTTAGAAAGATATTCACTGGATCTGACATAGCTCTTGAACAAGATGAAATCACAAAAATCCTTGAAATCGCAAAGAAATAAGAAAAATGGAAAGTCGAGAAGAAAAAGCCATAATATTAGATTTTTTACCCAATGGGTATCCGATGGAACCCAGGAGGCTTCCTATAGCGCAAGCTATTGGGATAAATCACTTCACTCTTCTGGAACTTGTCCCAAAACGTGGAACACAGTTGCAGCTTAAGGAAGAAGTCTATATCGGAGAGGGTAAGAGAGATAAGATAGAGTTCATAAGAGGGCGATTGTTCAAACAGAAGATGACTGAAACCGCAAAATTGCAGCTTCAGGACTTTGTAAGCAAGGCCGTTGATCAGAAAGAAGAACAATTCATAAGCTTCTTTAACAATGCCGGTGCAGTCAGCACAAGGCTTCATCAACTTGAGCTCTTGCCAGGACTAGGCAAAAAGCATACACAGGCCATCATAGAGGAAAGAGAGAAAGAGAAGTTCAAGAACTTCGATGACATAAAGAAAAGAATTAAAAACATACCCGACCCTAAAAAAATAATCGAGAAAAGGCTTATAGAAGAGCTTACTGAAGAAGTAAGGCATAAGCTTTTCGTCGCCTAGGGATAGCAAAGAAGCGCATTAATGCTAACTAAAGCGCACATAAAACATAAAATAAACAACATACAAGCATAATTAAAATGGACCCAAGAAAACAAGAACAAAGAGAAGAGTCATTATTTAGGCTCATGGGAACAGACATCCATGGAGATCTCTCGGTCTATGCGGGTTTGACGAAGATAAAAGGGATTTCATGGAGCATGTCCAATGCTATCTGTAAACTTCTAGGGATTCCAAAGAATAAGAAAGTATCGACTTTGTCAGAAAAAGAATCCGAAGGCATAACAGAGATTATCAAATCAAAGAAATTTCCTTCTTTCCTATTGAACAGAAAAAAAGATCCAGAATCTGGCCAGGACAGGCATCTGATTATGACTGAGCTGGATCTGCAGAGAGAGTTCGATATAAGAAAGATGAAAAAAATTAAATCATACAAAGGAATCAGGCATTCTCAAGGCCAGCCCGTCAGAGGACAGAGGACAAGAAGCCACTTCAGGACAAAAGGCCCATCTGTTGGTGTAAAGAGAGTTAAAGTTTCTGCTAAGAAATAAAAACTGAAAAATGAGAAAACAGCGTAAAAAATATTCTAGGCCAAGGAATCTTTTTGATGTAAATAGGATAAGTGTGGATAAGGAGATAGTAAAGAACTACGGATTAAAGAACAAGTCAGAGATATGGAAAGCAGATTTAGAAGTAAACAGGATTAGAGCACAAGCAAAAAAACTTATCGTCAATCCAGAGAAACAGGAAAGTTTCTTCAAGAAACTCGAGGGGATGGGCCTCATCAAGAGCAAAGAGGCCAGTATAGACTCTGTTCTATCTATAAGCAAAGAAAACCTTTTGGATAGAAGACTTCAAACAATTGTTTTCAAACTTGGATTGGCAAAAACAATAAAAGAAGCAAGGCAACTCATAGTCCATAAGAAGATCAAGATAGGAGATGGCTTAGTCACAATCCCTTCATACATAGTCAAATTAAGTGAAGAATCAAAGATAAAATTAGCTAGAAAAGAAAAAGTCAAAAAAGAGACCAAAGAAGAGAAGAAGGAAGAAGAATTAAATGAATCAGCAGAAGGAGAACAAGATGAGTGAAAAGAAATTCGAGAATGTCGGAATAGTATATATCAAAGCGACTTATAATAATACGCACGTCCATATCTGTGATATGGCTGGAAATACGATTGCACAGTTTTCAGGCGGAGAAGTCACAAAGCACGATAGATTAAAGGCAAATCCGACTGTTGCGATGTTCGTAGCGAAGAAAGCAGCTGAAAAAGCGAAGGACTTGGGGATTAGGGCTGTTTTCGTGAGAGTCAAAGGCAAGGGAGGCATCCTCGCCCCCACACCAGGTCCAGGAGCGAATGCAGCAATCAAATCTCTTGGAAGAGAGGGCATAAAGATCTTGAACATCACAGATACAACACCGACGCCAAGAGGAGGGCCAAAGCCAAAGGGTGGAAAGAGAGGGAGAAGAGTTTAAAAGTCTAAAATAAATTATCTAATTGATAAAATGGTAAAGATAGAAAAACTTAAAGAAGGCAAAGAAAAGATAATCTTTTTGATTAAAGATACAAACTATTCTTTCATAAATGCGATTAGAAGAAGTGTCTTCGAAGTTCCGATTCTCGCAATAGATGAAGTAGAATTCTTCAAGAATGATTCTGCCTTATACGATGAGATTCTAGCTCATAGATTGGGCTTAATCCCCTTGAAAGCAGGAAAAGACTTCACTCCGAAGAGCGAGTGCTCATGCAAGGGCAAAGGTTGTCTAAAATGTACAGCTTCATGCAAATTGAAAGCAAAAGGTCCTTGCACAGTCTATTCAGGAGACTTGAAAACAAAAGGATTTGAGCCAGTCTATACAGAGATGCCTCTGGTTATCCTTGCCAAGGATCAAGAGCTTGAGTTTACAGCCGATGCAATACTTGGCAGAGCTGTTGAGCATACTAAATTTTCTCCAGGAATAGTATGGTTCAATGCCTATCCAATAATCAACTTGACAAAAGAGACAGAGACTTATACAAATCTCGCCCCTATTTGCCCAAAAAAAGCCATCACAATAAAAGGGAATAAGATTGAGATAGACCCCTTGAAATGTGATGTCTGTGAAGCCTGCATAGAAGAATGCAGCAAAAATGATAAAAAGCCTATAGACATAAAATACTCTGAGAAAGACTTCATAGTCCATATTGAGAGTTTTGGTCAGCTCGACGCAAAAGAGATTTTCACAGAAGCCATAACTGCTTTGAACAGCAACTTGAAAGAGCTCGCAAAAGAGCTCAAGTGATTTTAAGGCATGCCCTCGATTCTATCTAACATGATTCCTCCAGAAACTCTTCTGCAATAATTAATTTTTGTTCTGAAATTAGTTCAAACAAATCGAATAGCATCTAGCATTGGATCTTCTTCGCTTGTAGTTGAACTCATTCCCTTCCCCCAATATCTGAAAAGCATAAAATCCGGATTTCTTAAAAATTTAGAGAGTGCTAATGCGATTATGAAGGGATATGCTATTTTTTACAATTTCATAAGGAAACATCAAGCATTAGGAAAATGCCCTTATGAACTTGCTACTAATCTAAGGTTAAATTCAGAAAACAAATGGTTGGGATTGATAAAGATTAGTAAAAAGAGTTAAATTGATATTTTTTTAACTAAATTTCTCCCTTTTGGAGTAAGGTTATAGTATCTAAAATAATGATCTTTTGGGTTCTTGCATATAACTAACCCTTCTTTAACAAGTTCTGCCAAAGCATTTGAAACATTAGAAATGCTGATTCTACACTCCTTAGCTATTTCCTTTGGAATTTTTACTTCTTTTAGGCAACTAAGAACAGCTTTTCGTCTTTTTGCCCTTTGAATAAAACTCATAAGCGCATAATCTTTCTTCATTAAATTATTGGCTTACTAATATTTAATTCATTAGCCATTAAC
>CAZKFK010000007.1:0-15325 GCA_964552095.1 Candidatus Woesearchaeota archaeon
CTGTCTCCTCTAAAACTTCTCGCTTCCCTGCTTCTTCAAGACTTTCATGGAACTCTAACTTCCCTCCTGGCAGAGTCCATGTACCCTCTCCATGCAAGGCACTTGAAGCTTTTACAGCATCATCATGCCTCTTTCCAAGTAAGACCTTCACACCCCTTATGAGCAGAACCCCAAATCCAGCCCCGACTCGTTTTTTTATCTCTTCCATTTTAAGGTCTTATTTGCTTTTCTTTTTCTTGCATCCGCACTTGCAGTCTTTAGGACATTCGCATTCACAAGCACATTTGCCGCAACATTCACATTTTTCCATCTTTAACCTCCCAGTTTTATTTAATTATGGTAAATATAAGTTGTTTTTAATCTCACATCTTGTAGCACTCTGCTTCTGCAGACAACGTTGTGCTACGCAATTTGTTTATATTACATCAAAGTTCTTTTATTTAATACATTTATTCAGTTCCTCAATTAATTTCTTGACATCAATTCCATGAGCCATTGCCCCTTGTTCTAGTGTCTCTTGCATAGCAAAGGCACATCCAAAGCAGGCCATGCCCTGCTTCAGGAAGACTCCCTGCGTCTTAGGGTATTTCGTCATGACTTCATGGAAAGTCATGCCCTCAGTTATCTTTTGTTTTTTTGTTTCTTTTTTCATTTTTTGTATTGTATTTTAATAATAATGTCTTATAGCACTCTGCTCATGCAGACAACGTTGTGCTACGCAATATGCCCTAAGGCAACATATCTACCATTTTCCGAACGGGCTTATCTTTCTCAATGAATTTACTATGTTTCTTATCTGCTCAATAGCATAATCAATATCCTGCTCTGTATTGTCCTTTCCTAAAGTAATCCTTAAAGAGCCATGGGCTTGCTCTGGCTTCAATCCGATAGCAGTCAGGACAGGACTTGGCTCTAAACTTTTAGATGAACAAGCTGAGCCAGTTGAAACTGCAATTCCTTTTTCATCTAGTCTTAATAATAAAGCCTCTCCCTCAACTCCCTCAAAAGACATATTGACATTATTGTATATTCTCTGATTTCTCGAGCCATTTAATCTTGAGCCAGGGATTTTCAATAAATTTTCAATCAACTTATCCTGCAGTTTTTTTTCTCTATTAGCTTCGTCTTTCATAGCTTTCTTTGCAAGCTCAGTGGCTTTTCCAAATCCTACTATCCCTGGAACATTTTCTGTTCCGCTTCTTAGGCCTGTTTCATGACCCCCGCCATGTATTATTGGGGCGATTTTGACATCTTGATTCACATAGAGCATCCCAACTCCTTTGGGACCATAAATCTTGTGGCTAGAAGCAGACAGAAGGTCTATGTTCATCTTCTTCACATTTATCAAGATTTTTCCATAGCTCTGCACAGCATCGACATGGAAATACACCCTATGTTTTCTACAGATTTTTCCTATCTCTTCAATTGGCTGAATAGTTCCTATCTCATTATTGACATGCATTATCGTGACAAGTATAGTTTCTTTTGTGATTGCTTTTTCAACATCTTCCGGATCAATCAATCCTTCTGAATTGACATCCAACCAAGTTATTTTCCATCCTCGCTTCTCAAGATACTTACAAGTCTCTCTGACAGCAGGATGCTCAATCTTGCTTGTAATGATATGATTTTTCTGTTCTTTTTTGCCAAAAGCCGCATTCTCTGAGAAAGCTACGCCCATTATAGCCATGTTATCTGCCTCTGTCCCTACACCTGTGAAGACGATTTCATTTGGCCTTGCTCCGATAAAACTTGAAATCTCTTTTCTCGCACTCTCCATAGCATCTCTTGCCTCTCTTCCAAAACTATGAAGAGAGCCAGGATTTCCGAATTTCTCTGAAAAATAAGGCCTCATAGCCCCAAAGACTTCATCTGCAACAGGTGTTGTTGCAGCATGATCAAGATAGATTCGTTTCATTTTACTTTTTTATTTTATTTTTTTAATATGTTTTTCTTAGCTTTAGATATTCTGGAACAGGATATTTTCCATATTCTTTCAAAAGATTCTTGCCAAAAAAGATTCTTGAAAAGCACTCAGCAGTCAATCTGACATCTTCGAGCGCATTGTGGAATTTCCTATTATCTTTCATACCACAGAACTTTAGTGTGTTGCTCAATCCAAGATTGCTCTTATTGTCCTTGATCTTGAACTTCCCATGCACTTGGAGATACTTTAAACAGCTTGCACTATGAAGGTCAAATGCCCTATGATGAAACGGAAATTTAAGATCATATTTCTTGGCTTTAATCTCTAAAAAAGAGACATCAAAATTAGGGTTCTCGCACATGAAATTCTTTGTATTGCTCTTCTTGCACCACTTGAAGAACCTGTTTAATAAATCCTTCTGACTTTCTTTACCTGCTCTTAGATATTTCTCTGTCTTCCCTATGACTCTCAAAGCCTCCTGCTCTATGATGTCATCATCGTCTATTCTGCACTCTCCAAAGAACTCTTCCTTAGTCTTGAAATCCATGGCCCCGATTTGCCATATCCCGCATCTGCAAAAATCTACCCCGCTTGTCTCAAGGTCTACAATAATCATTTTACTCCTCCTTGATTATTGTAGTTTAGGAAATTCTTCAACTTATCTGAATTTACTATGTCAACTATTATCATCCTATCTTTCCTCCTTCTCTGGCCTGCATGAGCACATACTTATCACGCCTTTATTATACTTTCTGCATAAACAACATGAGACTCCTTTTTCCTTGCCTATCCTGATCAATCTTAACATCTCTATCATGGCTTTCCTATTGTCTTTGACTATTTCCCTAGATGATTTATCAAACTCTTTCTTCATGGCCTCTGGAAACTTGATTTCTTTGCCTCTTTTATTGCTCAGATACTGGCTTATCGCAGCCTCACTCGTCCCCAAGATCTCAGCTACCTTCTTCTGTTTAATCTTATGTTTCTTTATCAGAGTCAGAGCCAGCTCCCTTCTTATAGCCGGGATGATATACCAGACTTCAATCTCTTGTGGCAGTGAATACATGTTTTTCTTAACGATAGTGAACTTTATAAACCTTATGAAATTGAGATTTACTTCTTTCCGAGGTTTCTCTTTCCGAGGTTTCTCTTTCCGAGGTTTCTCTTTCATAAAGAGAAAGCTCATAGATAAAGATAAATAAATAAGATAAAATATTCTTGCGCATCCCTTTTATTAAGCAGGAAACAGTTTAAACTTTGACCTTACTCAAAGGAGTCAGAGTATCCCAATTTGCCAAGAACATTTCACCCAATGCATTTCCAAAAAATGGACTGTTCACCCACACTCCTACATCATAATTCGGGTGTATCTCTTCATCATCTAAAATCATAAGCAGCATCTCTTTTCCGTCAGATAATGCGAACCTAGATTTCATCTTGCCATTTCTTATATCTGCATACTTGCTCAATCCCTTTGCAATCTTATAGTTCTTTGCAGTTATTGGTGCAACTATCCTAACTGAAACCCCTTTTTTCTTTGCTTTCTCTAAAGCGCCTTTCAAACTTTCAAACTTTCTGTTCAAACCATCCGCAGTCGTAGCTATAGCCACGCCCTTGTCCGCATTTCTGATCATCATGTCAAGATGATCATACAAATTGTTTCTGCCCCGTATTGCTCCGGATAAATCAGTAGGGTCTATGTACTTTATCCCTGTTGTGAACAGTGTGCTCAGCTCATCAAGGACATCTGTGCCTTTCAATTCATCAAGTCTTTTTGACATCTCTGTAGCATTTCTTACGACGTTTCTCTTGACTCTCTCTACAACTTCCATAGGTTTCAATGCGACAAATTTTATCGGTTTTCCAAGTTTCATGATGACGAAGCCTTTCTTTTCCAGACTCTCTAGAATATCGTACGTTCTTGATCTTGGGACATTAGATATATCACTCAGTTCTCCGGCAGTAGAAACACCTCGGGACAACAATGCCGTCCAGACACGAACTTCGTACAAATTCAAACCAAAAATTTTTCTTAACCTGCTCAAAAACTCTTCTTTGACGATCATTTTGTCAGCGTTTTTAGATTTTTTTATGACTTACGCATAGTAAGTATGTTGTTCTAAGCGTGGAGTAGTATTTAAAGCTTTCTGTAATATTTTATACGATATTCCAACGGTGATTATCAAAGTATAACAAATGAAATAATCACATTCTTGTCCCTGATTTTCTTCTCAAAAACGTTTTCTAGCCTCTTTTTTGAAAATTCTATCTTAGATGCATTGACTTTCTCAGCTATGCTTTTTTCAAATTTTTTGAACTTATTTTCAAGATCTTTATCACATTCTACATTCAATTTTATCTCCTGTTCCTTTTTCAGATTGCTCTGTTTTCTAGCATCTTGAACTAATCTTGTCAATTCTCTTGAAAATCCCTCTGCTTCAAGCTCCGGATTCGTCTTCATATCCAATTGAACATCTAATCCCTTTCCTGTCTCAAAGTTTATTTTCTTTGCATTGACCTGTCTCAATATGATTTCTTGCAGTTCCTTTGATATTTTTTTGTCTGTCTTGACATTTATTGATGCTAGGGGCCATCTCACGCCTATGCTTTTAGCGGATCTTTCTGCAAGAGCCCTCTCGATTATGCTTCTGATGAACAAGAACTCTTCTTCAAGTTTCTTGTCTATCCTCTTTTCATCATGCTTTGGCCACTCACAGAGATGTATCGATTCCTCTCTTAATCCGAACTTCCTGAATTCTTGGAATATGGAATCTGAAATAAAAGGACAGATTGGAGCAAGAAGTTTCATCACATCCATCAAGGTCTCATATATCGCATAAAGAACAGCTTCTTTCTCTTTATCAGAGCCCAGAGCTGCTTTGTCTCTTATCAATTGTATATATCCTCTGCTCAAATCTAGGAACAATGATTCTATCTTCTCTACTGTTTCATCCAACTTGTATTCATCATATAGTTTAGTGACCTCTTTTATCGTTGAGTTGCATCTAGACAGGATATAACCCTCTTCTAGATCCAGATGGGGCTTAATCTTCATCGGGTTCTTTCCTATTAAATTCGCCAACTCAATCAGATAATTCTTGACATTCCATAAGACATTTATGTTTCTCTGTTTGATTTTCAATTCATCCCAATTGAAATTAACATTCTCTCCAGCAGCATTCTGGAAGAGATAGTATCTGAAGACATCTACCCCTGATTTTTTTATGACTTCCTCAGGAGATATCACATTCCCTAACGATTTTGACATCTTCTCTCCCTCCCAATCCAGTATCATGCCATGCATGTAGACAGCATTATAGCTTTTCTTTCCTAGAGCTATCATAGAGCATATGTTCAGCATAGAGAACCACAGTCTTACTTGTTCAGTTGCCTCTAAGATAAAATCTGCTGGGAAGAATTCATCAAAAAATTCCTTCTTTCCAGGATAGTACAGACAGTTCCAGCCAGCTGTTCCAGCATCGATCCATATATCCACTATATCCGGCTCCCTTATCATAGTGCCATTGCATTTAGAGCATTTCCACTTGACTTCATCGATGAAAGGCAGATGGAGGTCTTCTGGAACATTCTTTGTTTTTTTCTCCAGTTCCTTTAGATTTCCTATGACCTCTACGTTCCCGCATTTGTTGCACTTCCAAATCGGATTTGGGCAGCCCCAGAACCTCTGCCTGACGATACTGTTATCTCTAAGGTTCTCCACCCATCGATTATATGAATCTCTCCCAAATGGCGGGACCCAAAGAACATCTTTGTTCTCCTTTACAAGCTTATCGGCTATATCAGATATTTTCAAAAACCACTGCTCTGTTGCTCTGAAAACAACTGGATTATGGCATCTCCAGCAGTGCGGATACTCATGCTCTATCTGCACGACTTTCAAGAGAATCCCTTTCTTCTTCAATAGCTCGATGAATTGCTTATCATCCTTCTTTGCGACCATCCCTTTGAAAGCATCAATATCTTCGAGAGCTCCTTTCTCACTCAAAGTATTGAAAGGGGGCAGATTATATTCATCTCCTACTTCTTTATCCTCTGGTCCGCATCCTGGTGCGCAATGCACAAGCCCAGACCCTGCTGATGTATCGACATATTTCTCTGACAAGATGACTGTATGAATGTTCTTATGTTTTTTCTTCATATCTTTGAATATCGATTTCATTTCATCACTGAAGGGAGGCTCATACTCTAATCCTAGAATCTTATCTCCCTTGAATTCCTTCAGAATCTTATACTGCTTCTCAAAAACCGAGGTCAAGACAATGTGCGCCAGAGCCTTCGAGATTATATAGACATCTCCATCTTCAGTTTTTAGCTTGACATATTTAAGCTCTGGGTTGACCATGACCGCAAGATTATAGGGGATTGTCCAAGGGGTTGTTGTCCAGACTATGAGATATTCATTTTTCTTTCCCTTTATCTTGAATCTCAAGAATATAGAATCATCTTTTACATTTTTGTATTCAAGCTCATGCTTGGCCAGCCCTGTCTCACAATCGCTGCACCAGTGCACGATTTTCTTGTCTTTATACACGCGTCCCTGCTCCCAGGCCTTTTTCACGAAGAACCACTCTCCCTCGATATAATCATTCGAGAGAGTCATATAAGGGTCTTCAAAATCCATCCAGACCCCGAGCTGCCATAAAGCATTTGACATGACCTTAGCCCCCTCTTCTGCAGTCTTCCTGCACTCCCTAATAAACTTCACAACCCCGAATTTTTGGATATCCTCTTTATACTTTAGATTGAGCTTCTTCCTGACTCGATTTTCAGTAGGCAATCCATGCGTGTCATATCCTGCCCTATCCCAGACATTGAAACCCTGCATCCTCTTGTATCTCATCACCATATCTTTCAAGCAATTGTTCCATGCTGTTCCGACATGCAGACTGCCAGAAGTATAGGGCGGTCCTTGCAGAAAATAGAATTTCTTGCCCTTTTTATTTTTCAACTTGGCCTTTTTATAAATGCTGCTATTGCTCCACAACTTCAGTATTTCTTCTTCCTTTGTCTTAAAATCATACATGCTCTAATCAATAATACATGTTTTTTAAATCTTATCAAAATGATATCGAGAAAGCGTGAATTAAAAAAGAAAAAATAAAAAGAAAATAAAATCAAAAACTACCAGTCCCCATCGCCATAGTCCTCATCGTCATCCTTGCTCTTATCACCGCTCTCTTCTTCATAATCTTCTTCATAATCTTCTTCGTCTTCTTTATCATCACTCTTGTCCTTTTCTTCTTTTTTTGGCATTTGAACCTCCTTTATGTTTCAAATTGGTTGTTTCAATAAGTTTCAATTATTAACACAAAAACACTTCTTTATAAATCTTGCGGAGAGTTCAAAGCAAGGTTTATAATCTCAAGACTAAAAAATCAAAGAATCAAATAGCGGCCATCCTCTTCTGCTTTCTCTTTCTCTTCTCTCTTCTCATCCTCTTTCTCTGCCACTTCCATCGCATCTGTCTCTTCTTTTTCCACCTTCGTGACGATCTTTTCATGCTCGTTATCTCCTTATTTGAAAACTTTTTTGAACTCTTTTAGAATCTCATTGTTATGGTCTTGTATCCTCTCTATCCCATCCAAAAGGACTTTCATCGCATCCTTGCCCTTGGTCTTGACGACAAGGATAGGGTCTTTCGAAGGATTCTCTCTCTTCCAAGCGCTTATCTCTACACTAGAGTCTTGCCATAATTCATTCCTTATTATCTCTGCGAGTGTGAGATTATCTATTTCTATCTCAAGTTCATTTTTTTCTTTCTTTAGTATCTTGATTTTCATCTTATTGTGTCTCCTCTTTAATCTCTTCTATGTGTTCTATCTGTTCAACAGCTTCCTCTTGTTTTTCCTCTTTATCTCTTCTCTTTAATCGTTTAAATGCGTTTTTAAACATATCTTTTAGGGTGATTTTCTTTCCAGATTCTATACTGAAATCGAATATCTCCTGTTGGTCTTCCCTGACTTCAAAATCTCCCTCAACAGCACGATGTATATCCTGTTTCTCCTTTAATTTCTCCTTCTCAAGATCTTCTATAAACTTGCTTTCATCAAGGACAGCATTCTTCTCTTTTTCAGACTCTCTTCGCTTCTCTTCTCTTGCATCTTTTGTCTTCTTGTATCTCGCCCAAAGATCATTCAAGCTCACAACAGGTTCTTGATAGACTTTTGATTCTTTTGGTTGTTTGCTCTCAAATAGCTTCGCTTGAACTTTCTGCTTCTCTTCTTCAAGGACTATCGAATTATTGAGCATGGCGCACCTAGGACATAGTCTCATTGGCTTGCTATTGGTCACAGTATTGAGCAATTGTTCTTTTTCTGTCCCACACTCTTCACATCCAAATTCAAAATCCATAAAAACTCATATTTTCGACAATATTTAAAATTTACTATCCCGCCCTACCATGAGAAAAGCCTCTCTAATTCATCCCTATCATGGAACCCTACGAATACTTTATCATTGATAACTGTGGTTGGATAGACCTTTATGCCATATCTCTCTTCGAGCACATCTATAGCTCCGACATCTAAATCGCCATCAAGCGAATACACTTTAACATTATCATAGCCATATTTGTTTGCAAGATACCCTAAAATATATCCCTGTCTCTCACCAGCCTCTATATTCTCCGGCTTATTAGAGTAGAAGAACAGCACAAGAGTATATTTCTCTCCGCATCTCTCTACTCTGCTCTTTATAAGAAGATAGTGCTGGATCAAAAGCAGGCTGTATGGCCTCTTTAAGGCGATAATCCTCTCATCTGTCTTGCCTAATTGATTCTCAAGATTAGTTATCTTTGCTCCAAGGTCGTCTATCCTGCTTCCCAAAACAAAAAGCTCAGAGCTTCCGCATGGAAAATCCTGTGCAGCCTGTGCCTGCACTTGGATATCTTGGAGCTCGAAAAGGAGCTCTTGGTCGACTGCTTTGATTGAGTTGCTCTTTACATTGGTTAAGAATTGCCCGAATAGTATTCCAGCGACAAAAATCAAGATAGTTATTGCTAATACAGAAACAAATTTCAGGACATTTATCTTCCTCTCCTTATATTCTGCCATTTTTTTAGATTTTTTACTTCATATGACTATTTGGTGCTTTTTAAGTATTTTTATCTTTTAAGATATTATCTTTCTGTGTCAGTACCACTTCTTCCCCCATTTTATCTTCCCCCCAAAAGCTTTCCATATGAAAGGCGCGAGCCACCAAAAAGCGTAGAAGAACCAGTATGTCAGAGCGAAGGAGATGAATGGCCAGAACATCTTGTATCTGTCTCTTACGCTCCTTTTTGCGAACATTATTGAGATTATGGTCAAAATCAACGCGACTATAGCCAATAAGATGAAAGGATTTGTTATGAAGTTATTTATGACATCTGTGATATACTGCATCCTTATGTTCTTCAGTTCAACTGTAAACAGGTCTGTCTTCGTCACAATCACATAGATAATCTTATCCACGAGGAATTGTATGTTCTTATAGAGGAAATAGATGAAAATCAAGATAGTCAGGGCGACTGAGATGAAAGCTGCTGGTAGCATTATCAGAGCCAAGTACCCATATTTTGGCTTGAAAAGATCCTTATTCCTTAAGACATTCTGGACAAATCCATAGTACCACCTCATCCTCTGGTTCATCAATGCCTTGAACTTATTCGGAGCAACTGTATAGACTCCGGCATGAATCGAGTTCTCTATCTTATATCCATGCTTCTGTATCCTCAATGCTATCTCAATATCCTCTGTCAAGTTTCCGGTCTCAAAATACCCATATCTCTCAAAAAAGCTCTTTCTGTAGATAGAGAATGGTCCAGGAGTCACATGGATGCAGTTTAATAATCCAAAAACTTTTCTTAGGTATATGCCAAGAGTATACTCTACATACTGCAGATTCTGTAAAAATCCCTTGGGCTTGTAGACAGACATTGAGGGAGTCACGGCCATGACCCGTTTATCTTTCATGTATCCGATCATGTTTCTCAATGCATTCCTGTCGACATAAGAATCAGAATCCAAGGTCACAATGAATTCTCCCTTCGCTTTTTTAATCCCAAAGTTCTTTGCATCAGCTGTCCCCCCATTCAGCTTGGTATAGACCTTTAATCTTGAATCTTTCTGTGCGATCTTCTTCATAATCTCGAGAGTATCGTCTGTACTACCATCATCGACAAGGACTATCTCAATCCTATCCTTAGGATATTCAAGATTCTGCACAGACTCGACTGTCTTCAAGATATTCTTGCCCTCATTATAGGCAGGCATCACTATAGAGACAAAAGGCGTGTCTTCCTTTTTTTTCAGGTCTATTTCAGGGTCTTTTATCCTATGCCTATACTCCCATAAGGTATAAAAAAAGAATATAGTGGTGAATAAGCCGAAGAAACTTGTGACATAAACCAAGAGATTATACAAGATGATGTCTTCCATCCCAAAAAATAGCTAGGGCCATATAAAAAGATTTATGTGATGGAAATCATGAAAATCACAGTATCCTGGATATCGCCAACAAGATAAAAGCTATGACCATCAAGATGAAAGAATGTTTTATTCCTGCTTTTATCTTGCCCTCTCCAAGCTTTCCTGTCACAAGTCCTGTGAAGAAAGCTTCGATGAAGATAAGGATATAGAAAGCTCTCTCGACAATATTTGAGGACCCTGCTGTGCTTCCTGAAAAAGATTTTGATATCAGAGGCAGGAATTTGACTTGAACAAGTATCATTATCACAAGGAATATCAAGAAGATTATATAGCCTTGGACAATCAAGCCGTAGATGCTTGAAGACCTCTCTTTCTTTATGTCCTCTACTTTCGAAATACTTTCAACAACAGAATCTAGAACAAGACCTATGTCCCCTCCAGAGCTCTCGGCCTGTATTATCAAAGCTATGGCCCTAGACACTATCTTATTATTTACGTCATTCGAAAAAGTCTGCAATGCCTGTTTGACAGGGATTCCTAAAGACACCTGATTTGCGAGCTTCTTTATATAAGGGGTCAAAGGGCCATAATCTTTATCAGCCACATTTATTATGCTCTTTGAAATAGGTGTTCCTGCTTTGACAGACTCTACCAAGTTCCTGGTAAATTCCAAGAATATCTCCTCTTTATGTTTCTCTTTGGACTCTCTGGATAAGAAAGATATCATGAAAGGAGCGACTCCGATTATCACAGCAATCCCGAGAGTGATGAATAGATATTTAGAGTTCATCAAGAAATACAGGGCTGCCGCTAATATCAAGACCGCAATCACTATCGATATTATCTTCAGTTTTACTGTCATGTTTTATTTTCTCTTTTTTTATTTTATTTTTTATTTCATCTAAAGCTCTGGCTGGGTCAGATGCAATAATAGCAAGAACAATATGTTCATGGCCACTATAGCGATGATCCCAACATTTGATATCAATGATAAGGATATTCCTCCGATGCTCTGCCCTATGCTCCCCATAAAAGAAAGCACAAGCATCAGTATCAATGGAGCAGCGATAAGCAAGGCAGTATAGATATCAGAGTACATGCCTATTGTGACAGAGTATCTCTCTCTTGCAAGCTTATAATCCAGCATCATGTCTTTCGATTTCTCTCTGATATAAGAAGTAAGGTCTCCCCCAGACAAGATAGTGGTTGCCATGCCATTCAAGAACTCTGAAAATTCTCTGCTGCTCGATAATTTTGCTACATTTCTCAATGATGTTGTAAGATTATACCCATAGAGATTCATCTGATTGACTACTTTTTTCATCTGCTGGCTGAACAGCTTATATTCAGAAGCTCTTGCCATTATAGAGAACATCTTTGAGGGTTCTATCTTGCTCGAAGCTATTGCAGCCATATGCGCTAAAGCAAAAGGCATCTCATTCGCAAGCTTCTTTGAATTTGATGATGCCTGTGTCTTTGGATAGTATAAAAAGAAGATAAAAAATACAACCACTATTCCAAGAGATATGGCAACATTCCTTAAAATCAAAATTGGTTTTCCTTGAGACAAAATAAGGGCAATTGCCCCCATTATCAAGAAAGCGATTAAGCATATCCCAAAAAGCAGCGAGATATAGGAACTGACTATGTAAGGCATATCTGCTTGTTTCAAATCCTTATCAAGGAACTTAAATGACCTTGAGAAGGGTTTAGATATTCCTCTGAAAGTTTTTGCGCAAAAAACAGAAAATCCAGAAGGCATTCTGTCTCTATCCTCTATTACCTCTAGATTCTTTTTAGGCACCCTAGACCTTGTACTTTTTATTTCTTTCAAGAAACTTGATTTATCCTCTTTCTTTATCGCCACATATCCGCTAGATGTTGATACTCTCTGGAACTGTTTCATCTTCGGTGCCTCTAGCTTTCTATTTACTCTTGCTGCAGAACTGGCGCTCATCACCGCTGAAATCCCCTCTGAGAGTATCTCCATCTGCTTCAATAGATGCTTTGCAGTATTCTCCAAGAAATCCCTCTCTACACTGCTCGCATTCCTATAAGCAGAAAGCAGATTCCCAAGTTCTTTGGATATTCTCTCCTCTTTTTCTACATTTTCTTTCAAAAGTTTTATGATTTCCATTCTAATCCTTCAATTTCCTAAGATTCTCTTTAATCTCTTGATTTACTTTTACAATCTGGCTCCTTGCACTGTCTATTGCTCTCTCATCTTTTGATTCTAAAGCCTCTTCTAGAGAACTTATGTTTTCCTTCATCGTAGAAACTAATTGTGATAAAAACAAAACCCTATCTTCTTGTATCATTTACATCTCCTTTATTTGATTTTGAATCTTTTCAAGATTTCTTCAGGATTTTTATAGTAAGAGATTATTATCTTCTTCAATTCATTAAAATCTGTGATATCTTTCTTGAAAAGTTCATATAATATCTTGCTCCTTATCTCAAATTCCTCCACAAGCTTCTCTTGGTCTATCCCATATCTTTTAGATATCTTATCAAAGACCTGGCTCGAGGTCTTGAAATAGAAATTATCCTCTCTTGGATTCCACTTGAACAAAGTATTCGACTTTATCTTGCTGCTCGATTCGACATTTACTATCTCAACAACTTCTTTCAGTCTTCTTCCCTCTTGTTTTTTGAATACTGAATGTTGCATGACTGCGACGACATCAAGGATATTCAACAAAGAAGGGCTCAGGTTTATCGGCGGCGTTTCAAGTCTTCTTATCACAGACTCTACAGAATCCGCATGTATAGTCGCCATGCTTGGATGTCCTGAAGCCATTCCTTGAAATAGGACATATGCCTCTTTCCCTCTGACTTCTCCGACTATGACATAATCAGGATTCTGTCTGAAACTCTCCTTAAGCAAAGTAAAAAGATCAACTTCTCCCATTCCCCCAAGCCCGCTTCTTGCAACAGAAGGGAGCCAGTTTTCCCTGGGCAATTGAAGCTCTCTTGTATCTTCAATTGAAACGACCCTAGCCTCTGGCGGAATGAAAAAAGCTATTGCATTGAGCAAAGTCGTCTTGCCAGAGCCAGTCCCCCCTGTTATCAAGACATTGCATTTGTACTGCATCAATATCCAGAAGTAAGCCAGCATCTCCGGACTCATAGTATTCGTAGATAAAAGCTCTATCGGAGTGATAGGGACTTTAGTGAACTTCCTTATTGTAAAAGTAGGCCCCTTGCTCGAGATGTCTGTTGTATAGGTTGCATTGACCCTAGAACCATCTGGCAGCGTCCCATCAAGAATAGGATTAGAATAAGAGACATATCTTCCTGATTTCTGAGCTAATTTTTCAACAAAGCTAGCAAGCTTAGATATATCTTCATAAGAGATGTTTGTCCTTAAATTTCTAAAAGCCCTATGGACTATGTAAATCGGCGAGTTTGTCCCATTACACTCAATATCTTCAATGAAAAAATCTCTTAACAGAGGCTCTATTTCATTGAAACCTATAAAATCTCGATAGAGATAATAGAATATCCTAGAGTAAGATTCTTGCTCGACACTCTTGCCAAGTTCATCAAGAACAACTTTCAACATCTTGTCAAGATAAGCAGTTACTGCATTGGGGTCATTGCTTGATACTGTCCCAACATTTATCATCTCAGTCATAGAGCCCTCTATTTCTATAAGCAACTCTTTTTCTTCATCATTCAAAAGAGGCTCCTCAACTTCATAGACAAGCTCGCTGATTTCAGGATTCCAATAAATATGACAAGAGACATAAGGGACAATCAAAGCATATCTGACATTAACTTTCGTCTTATCGAGCTGTTTCAATAAGTTAGGAATAATGGGATTTGTGTTTATGACAGGTCTAGGGATATTTAAATCCTCTTCATATTTAGCCTTTTTCTTATTAAATTTGGGAGCAACAAGTGCCATTTTCATCCTCTTTTTTGTCTGATATAATCGTATATATAAAAGAAAACCCCAATTAAAAAACCTTTGTCTTAAACTTTATTAACCCCCTATCCCTGATTTGAGAATAAAATGCCAAAACAAACTAAGAAACAAAACAAGCGTATCATTGCACAGGGTGCAGAAGCGATCCTAATCAGACAAGGAACAATCTTGAAGAAAGATAGGATAAAAAAGAGCTACAGACATAAAAATCTTGACACGTTTTTAAGAGCTTCAAGGACCAGACACGAGTCAAGGATAATGGATAAGGCATCAAAACTTATTCTAATCCCAAAGATTCTCAAGACAACAGAGCACGAGATAGATATGGACTTCATTGAAGGAGAAAAGCTCTCGAACTACTTAGATAAAATGCCAGAATCTAAGGCTATCAAGGTCTGCAGAACAATCGGCCAGCAAGTTTCGAAGCTCCATCAGGCCAACATCATTCATGGAGATTTGACAACTTCAAATATGATCTGGATTAATAAGACAAAAGGAAGCGCAAAATTGAAACTAAAGCGCATAAAACCACAAGATAAACTACATACAAATAGCAAACTATATTTCATCGACTTCGGCCTCTCATTCCATAGCCCAAGAGTAGAGGACAAGGCAGTTGACTTGCATCTCATAAAACAAGCCATAGAATCTAAACATTTTAAGAAATCCAATATCTACATGAAAAACATAATCACAGGATATAAAGAATCAAATCCTCAAAGCAGCCAAATCTTGAAACAGCTCGAAAAAGTCGAATCAAGAGGAAGATACAAAGGCAAGCATTAAAATAAAAATTGGTTTGGGGTTCATGAAGGGGCGAAGCCCCTTATGAACATATTCTGGTGCGTTAACGGGTCTCAATTAGAGTAAAAAAATTTAGATTAAATCTTCTTCAAGAATTTTTAAGATGTCCAAAGCCACATAAATTTTATTTCTCTGAAATTTGGTATGCTCTTTAATAATACCACATTTTACGAGATAATTTAATCCTCTTTTTGTTTTAGGGTAATTTTCTTTTAATTCTTCTTGAAGTAGAGT
>CAZKFK010000008.1:0-14456 GCA_964552095.1 Candidatus Woesearchaeota archaeon
TCAAAGTTCTCTTTTTTCTCTGACTCTTGTTTCTCTATCTCAAGTGCATTGAATAAGGGAACTATTAGGGAGAAAAATTCCTGGAAATTAGGGTTCTGCTCCTGATAGTTCTTGATGAATTGCGACTTGATTTCATCGATGTTCTTTGCCTCTACCTTGACATCTAGGTTCATTTCCTGAGTCGAGAGGCCCGATGCTGATTTTAGGAACACATAGGCTTTAGCTTCCTTTATTTTTTCATTTATCTTGTTCCAGTCTATGTCAGAGGTCTTTCCTGAACTCAAGGTGCCTTTGACTTTCATGAAAATGATTTTGTCTTCTAGATCATTATTTGAGACTTCATTAAGGATTTTTTTATTAGCTTCCTCTGATGAAACCCCCTCGACATTTATCTCAAGAACAAGAACTTCCTTGGTCTTTAGGACTATTTTTTCTCTTTTTATTATCTTATTTCCTCGAGATTCTAGAATATAGAATGAGCCGGATTTTAATTTTTCAAGCTCTTCTGTGTTATTTGGAAAAACAGGACCAGGGTATATCACAGGAGAATCTTTCTTCATAGCCTCAAAGACAAGATGCAAGTGCCCTGTCGCATAGTAATCAAAGCCATCGGGCAAATCTTTTATGTCAACGGAGTCCATAAAATCCAGGCCTTCAGGCTTTGCCTCTGTCAGAGTCGAATGGAACACAAAGATTTTGAGTTTATTTTCATCTAAATTTCCTAAAATTTTCAATTTCTTGAAATACTCAAGCTCTGCCGATGATTTTTTCCCAGGCAATCCTGCAAAGATCATGCCCGAATCTTCAAGAGCATTTACACATACTTGCTCTTCATCTTCTTTGATACATGAGATGTTCTTGCAGAAACCTGCTCTTTCAATGACATCAAGAAATGTCTTTCCTGTCGCAGAATAATCATGAGAACCAGAGACGACATAGCATTTGATTTCAGAACTATGGATCCTCTTGAATTCTGAGATAGCTTCTTTTAGAGTATCTATAGAGGGGATTGCTGTATCAAATAAATCGCCGGCAAAGATTATGAAATCGACTTTTCTATCAATGCAGATGTCGATGGCTTGCTGAAAAGCCTTTAAGTTCAGTGCCTGCATCTCCGATTGTCTCCAACCACCGAGATGAATGTCTGCTATATGTGCGAATTTCACCATTTTTGTCCCTTAACTATGGGATAAAAAGCATTGGTGAGGTTTTAAAGATTTGTGTGCTTTTTCGCACAAGTCTATTTCTTCTTTTTATGAATTTCCTCTTCTTTTATTGTATAGCCTTGGAGCTCCTCATAAATTGGTGCCCAAAGAAAACCGAATGTAAGTGCCCAAAGCAATTCTTCTATCGGTGTTCCTATAATAAGAATGCCACTTAGATTTTGAAGATTCCATGTAGTTAGTGCCCAATTTGGAAAAATTGCATTATTTAGTATGATAAAAGCAAAGAAATAGATTACCATAAATAGAACGCCACCAAAAATCGATTCTTTAATTAAATCTCTTCTAAATATCAAGATAAAGAGAGTTCCTGCAACCATTGAGATTATACTTGCATACATAAAATTGATTTTAATCCCTAATTTGAACACTACCATAAAAATTGCGAGAATCAAGGCCAAGAAAACAGAGAGTTTCTTTCCCTCTATAACTAGTTTTCTTTTTCTCTTAAGATGTTCGTCTAATAGTTCTTCGTATAATACTGCAGCAATGCCCCCTACAGCAAAGGAAAAAAGGAATGATTCTATATCTAATCCTATTTTTGTTGTTAGATTAAAAAGAGTTGATTTAGGAAACCAATACTCTGGAACAAAAAAAAGTTGTGTCAAACCAATTGGAGTTACTAATAGACTAGAGTAGATCATCTTTTTGTGCAAGTCTTTTCTTAATAAAAAGAGTAAAAACCAAACTGCTAAGAGTATTAGGCATAAAATTAGAAATTCATACATTTTATCTCGGCAACTTCGGCAGGAATTTGGGCTTTGGAGCGTCTTTAAGTGTGACAGAGCCTTTGAGCTCAGACATTGCGCTATCGATGTCGTCTTTTGGATAGCCTGCATTTGTCAGAGAAAGTTTTATTGAAATCGGAGATTGCCCTCTTTCTAATCCATTTTTTATGCATGTCTTTATGTCTTCACGAGCCATCTTTACCTCTTTTTGATATATGTTTTTATGTAAATGGATTTTGCAACGTTGTGAACTCTAAGTTCACCAAAATCCTTGATTAGCTTATTTTTTTACTTACCTCAATTTTTTCCTTTTTAATCTAGCACGACATTCTGGCCATCTTGCAAGAGATGGATTTCCTTGCCTAAATCATAGCCCATTTCAGTCGCAAGCTCTGCAAGAGCTGTCAGTTTTTGAAGTTCAGCGTGAGCAGGGATGATATGTTTTGGCTGCAACATCTCAATGAAATCTCGAAGGTCTTCTTTCATGCAGTGTCCTGAAACATGGACATCTGTGAAAATCCTTACGCCTTTCTCTTTGAGCTTCTTTTCAAGTTGTTTCCTATTTGCCACATTTATCGGGCTCGGGATTATGCTTGATGAGAAAACAACATGGTCTGAGGAACTGAACTCAAAAGGAAGCTTTCCGTAGACCATCCTATCTAAAATAGAGCCTGGCTCTCCCTGGTGGCCTGTGCAGACAATCATGTAATCTTTTCTCTCTTTTGAGATTTTTTTAAGGACTCTTTCAAGTTGATTCTTATAACTTAAAAGTGTGATGTCTTTCATGAATGGAGCTAAGTTCAATCTCGAAGCTGCTCCGACATATCTATTTAGAGATCTTCCAAGGAAGATTATCTTCCTATTCAGAAGCTTGCCACAATCGACTATACTTTTCAACCTTGCAATGTGACTTGAGAAAGTCGTGACAATAATCCCTGAGTTTTCATTGCTTGTTGTTAAAAGAACATCTTCAAGCAAACCGCGAGCTATTTTCTCACTTGGAGTCTTCCTTTCAGTGTCAGCATAGAGTGATTCAACAACTAAAGCGAGAATGCCTTCTTTAGCCAATTCTTTTAATCTACCATAATTAGGGGCTTTTCCAACTATGGGCGTATTATCGAATTTGAAATCATTTGCATACAGGACAACGCCCTTGTCTGTATGAACAGCCACTAAAGAAGATTGAAGAGTTGAATGAGTTACATTAAGAAACTCTATCTCATACTCCTTGCCATTCTTTCCTTCAATCTTAAAACTTGAATTTGGAGTCACTGTTCTTATCTTGTTCGGAATCTTCACTCCTTGATCTTGTGCCAGAGCTTTCAGGATCTCTATTGTATAGGGAGTTCCTGCAACCTCAGCTTTATAGTTTTGGGCCATATACGGGACTGCTCCGACATGATCGAGATGCGCATGAGATATCAATATGGCACGGACTTTATTTTGAATAGATTTTATGGCTGAATCATCTGGAATCGCATCTATCTGTCTTAGCTGTTTTTCTGAATAGTTTCCTTTCCGAGCATCTTCAAGTTCAACAATTGGAGGCAAAAATAAGCCCATATCGAATAGAAATGCATCTTCTCCGACCTCGAGGCAAGTCATGTTCTTGCCTACTTCACTATAACCGCCTACTGCATGTATCCTTACCATTTTTATTATATTCTCTTTATGCTTTTATTGAATTACTTTATATCTCGCAGGAGTACCAAAATGTTGGCACAACGTTGTCCTGCGTAATTTGTTTCAACTTAACTATTATACCTCTTCTTATCTTATAGATATTTTAAATGGTTTAAATATGTTTTGAGAAAGAATTACCCTATTGCATAATCGGGCCTTAATGAAGCTTCATAAGCCATTTGCCTGTTTTTAAGATGATCCTCGCCTAATGCTTTAAGAAAACCAATTGTCTGGTCAAAATACCTTTGAGAAATTCTTTTGGGGTTAGTACAAGTTCTTTCAAAGATAGTAATCCGAGTCTTAAGGCTAGGTTCATAGTGCGCAATATTAGATGGCCAAAAAGATAGTGAACCTATGGGGTATGTCGATTCTGAAAAATCACGCGTATCCATGAATATGAATCTATGCAAATCTCTAGTTCCTCTAAACTTCTGGAGGGCTTGCTGCATTTTTGGCTCTTGCCTTTTCATAGCCTCGATTAATTCTATTGCACTATCTAAAGAACCTTTGTTAAAAGGAATTCCAGTTTCCCTAGAAACTATCAAACCATCTATTAACCCACCAACTATCATTTCAGAAGTACCTTCATCAATTTCCCACCAATTTCTTTCTAGCATTTCATAAATAGGCGCCTTCCCTTTTTAATCTTTATTGTGATAAAAGGAAATTTGAGAAAGGTTTAAATAGTTCATGAACTCCAATAACCATGGTTGAAATTAGTAAAAAAGATGTTGAGAGGGGATTGATTTTGCCCAAAGAACATTCCAAAGAATTAGCAGAATTTCTAGGGATTCTGACAGGGGACGGATACATGGGTCATTATAGGAAATATGATTATATTGTTGAAATTTCTGGGAATCAATTATTGGATTGTGAATATATCGAGAATTATTTATCCAATCTTGTGAAAAATTTGTTTAACATAAAAGGGTGCATAATAAAAAGAACAGACCAGAATACGATGTTTATGAGAATTCGCTCTAAGGGTTTGTTCTTTTATCTAAAAGAAATTGGCTTCAAAGGAGGATATAAGAATAGAATTGGGATTCCAGTTTGGATAACTAAAAATAGAAAGTTTTTAATCTTTTTTATAAGAGGTCTTTTTGATACAGACGGCACTTTGTCTTTAAAAAATAGAAATATGAAAATATATCCGGTTGTTTCAATTTCTTCAAAAAGTGACTTGCTTATGAAAAAAGTTCAAAAGTTCATAAAAGTGGAGGGAATTTCTTCGCATTTAGCAAAAGATATCTTAAAGGATAAAAGGTATAAGAAAACACCAATTGTCTTTCGATTGCAAATTAATGGCTATAAAAATTGTAAAAGTTGGATTGATTTAATCGGTTCGAATAATCCAAGAATTCTATCTAAATATAAAAAAGCAAATATAGAAGTTGATTAGAAAACTTTAAAAGTTGATAATATTTCAAATGCCCATGGGGGGGTAGCTCAGCCTGGGAGAGCATGCGGCTGAAGACCGCAGTGTCGCGAGTTCAAATCTCGCTCCCCCCACTTTTTAATAGAATCAGATTTGAAATTAGATTATTCAATTTCTAGAAAAATATTCAAAGGGAATCAGCCAATAGCTCTTCTGAAATCTATGACTTGAACTGAGTTGACTTCTGGAATCTTTGCGAATTCATCCTCAATCACAGATTGCTCAAGCTCTTCAGGCCAAACCAGGGTTATTATTATTGCTTTAAGACCGAAGGCCACTGGCTCCTCGACAATTGAATGTACAAGAACTTTATTATGCTTGATTGCGAGCTCTTTTGCTTTATTTTCTATTGCCTCAAGATTCGATTCCGGAGATTCGGGCATAATCCTTATCTTCAAAGCTGCTGTTCCCATTCTTATTATGGCCCCTCAAAACCGCATTCGCATTTATACTTAACACCAAGTTTTTTGCAGAACGTGCATCTATAGATTGCTTTGCCACAGCCAGGACATTTGAATACGACTGCGTTGTCTCCAATTACTTTGCCGCAACTTGTACATTGCTTTTTGTTTTGTGCCATGTTTTTATATAAGGTTAGGTAAAAATTTATTTTTAAATCTATGGTTTTATCAATTATTTATTGTTTTTCTTTGACTTCTAGAGCAAGGCCTTCTGCCTTGGCGTTTTTCTCAAGGATATCTAAAACTTCTTTCATCTTCCTGTTAGCATCTTTGTAATTGTTGTCTTCAACATTTATGGAGTATAAAGGAGCGCCAAGATATTTGATGGATACTTTATCTTTTTTTATTGATAGCGCTTTTTTTATTCTTTCTATGCCCTCTTCAGCATGGCTTGAGAGCGTGAATTCCATTTTTATGTTTATCTTCTTCTCTTTTATCTTCTCTTTCAAGATATTCAAGATGTCCTTAGATTCTTGATCATTCAGACCCGCTGACTTCAAGAAAGAGAGGTTCTCTTTCTCATCTTTCTTATGTATGCCCTCAAAGAACTCTAAGATATGCGTCTTTGACCTTATCTTATCAAGAATCTCTTGGGCTTTTTTTTCATCTTTTGTAGCGAGTTTCAAAATCATGAAAAGCTCTTTCTCTTTTTTCTCATTCTCAAGGACCTCTTTTTTCTCTTTTTGAGTCACTCTTCTCAAAGAGAGGTCGATGTTGCCTTTCTCTTTGTCAACTCTTATAATCTTGACCACTATTTTCTGGCCAGGATTTACATAATCTCTTATGTTCCTTATCCTTCCTGGCGCGACTTCTGAGAAATTGATGACGCCTTCCTGGCCATCTAATTTGACAAAGACACTTGTCCCTATAAGTCTATCTACAGTACCTATGATTATGTCTCCTTCTTCATATTCTTTCATTTTTTAATTAAATCTGTATCTTAATATAATTTAATATGATGTTTTAATGTCTTACTTAAGAACTTCAAGGACTTTTGACTTTATCTTCGCTTTGCTTGCTCCTGGCTTGGCCAAGATGTAGCCGCATCCAGAGCATTTAACTGTTGTAGTCGCTTTGCCAAAAATAGTCTGTTCTGCCTCGCACTTTGGGCATTTGACTCGGACAAACTTGCTTGATGTAATCCTGATTTGTTTCATACATCTAGAGAATTAGATGGTTTTTAAAGGTTTTTGAGATGAATAAAGATCAATCTACACAGCAATCTTTATCTCCTCGATTTCAAGAGATTTTTGAAGGCGTCTTATGAATTCGGGCTCGTCTTTCTGCTTTATCAAACAACCGGCTGCATTTGGATGGCCGCCGACTTCGACATCATCAATGTCAGAGACTATGCCCTCAAGAAGCTTGCAGAGATTATAGCCGTTGCACTCTCTTCCAGAAATCCTTGCAGAAATCTTCACTCTCTTGTCTTTCCTGTAGGCCATTCCAACTAGAATCTTGCCTTCTGGATAGACGCAACTTGACGCTAGAATTGAAATCACAGTCCCTATGATAGTGTCTTTTATCTTATCCTGGGCATTTATTATCGCATAATTCTTGCCCTGTATCTTGCTGATCGCATTCACATAGTTCAGACCATCAAGAAGATGATGCCTATATTTTGAATAGACAAATTCTATCTTCTCCTTAGCTCTCTTAGATCCAAGCAAGAAAGATAGGGCCAAAGAAGGATAGCCTAGCCTTCCGCAGGCATTTATCATTGTACTTACTTCTCTCGCATCAAGGATATATCCATTAAATTTAAGAAGATAGATTGAGCCGATGACATCTTGATTCTTCGCAGATTCCATCCTGGCTAGGATGACTGCTGTCAATAGCCTTGACATCTCTTGCTCTGATAAATCCAATAAAGTCCTGTAGCCTTTATCTGTCCTTATAGGAATATCTAAGTCTCTGAGGAAAGAGATGGCCCCATTCTGTGAGCCTGAAACGCCTGGGATGTATATAGAAGAGTTAAATTCAAGAGACTTGTGTATCGGCCTTGTCGCTGAAAAAACCACTAGACCTTTCTTGACAAGCATTCCTGTGGATTTGGCATCTTCTAGAACAGTTTTATTGACCTTGCTTATCTCTTTATCCACCATGTCTCCTATCATGCCCAGGATAGCGAGTTGAGACAATTGAATCAAGTCTTTATTATCGTCTAAAGCCCTTATGAAATTGTAGACTACACTTGAAGCGCTTATCTTTCCATCAGCCTTCTCAAGTTCAGGATTGACAAACAATATGTTAGAATTGTCTTTTATGCAATCCAAAAATTCACGATTGCTTATGTCATGATGATCCAAGATTATGACTTGACAGAAATTAGCCAGCGCAAGAATCTTCTCGACTTTATTTGAACCCAAGTCAAGGAAGAAAACAGCCTTGCATTTCTGTTTCTTGACTTCTATGAAAAGGTTTTCAACGACTTTGTCTTCAAGTTGACGCAGGGTTCGGACAGAGAATTGTTGATCTAGTTTTCTCAGGGCTTTGACAAGGATTGCGGCAGAACTCAGGCCGTCTGTATCAAGATGAGTTATGACTTTTATTATTCCCTCTTTTTTTAAAGTTTCTTTGAATTTGACAGCAGCCTCTTCTACCAGCATTTTTTATTATAGCCCGAACAATTTCTGGGCCTCTTTTTTAAAAAATTTAACTCTAATCAATACATATTATGGTACTTTTTAAACCTATGTAACTTCGCTTGAGTTAATTGCAATCCCTTTCTTGCGGTCTTATCTACCTGATTTGATTTCAAGTGCCTTTTGATATTTTCTTCTTTTTTCTGCAGATTTTTGAAGTTCAGAGATCCTTCGTCTATGCCGTGCTCTTTCAATATCTTCGATATCTTTTTCTTAGTAAGGGATTTGACATTAGGGATACTATAACTATCTCGGAGAACTAAGCCGATCTTATCTGAAGTCATACCTTCTTTCGCGAGCTTTATGATAAGGTCTTCAATCTCTTTAGCTTCTAATTTCAACCAGTAAGGCTTTTCGGATTTAGGCGCGTGACTTCTTGACTTGCCTTTTCCATGTCCATGCATTGTTGCCATGTTTAAAAATTTTCAATTTTTGACATGCCGAAAACATAATATTGTTTTCCAGCATGTTTAACTGAAAGAAAGTTGATTTTTAAAGGTTTCTGAAGAATTTATGCTCTCCACTTGCCATTATTCTGGACAACTTTGCCATCTAGAATTATCTTGCCTTTATGCATGTCCTTGACGATGTCCCAGTGTATAGCTGAGTCTCTTTTCATTCCTTGAGGCAGGTTCTCTTTATACGCCATTCCAAGAGCCAAGTGGATTGTGCCATCTATTTTTTCATCAAAAAGAAGATTTTTTGTGAACTTTGTTACTTTTGGATTTAATCCTATTCCTAATTCTCCTATAAAACTTGAATTAGCATCTGTTTTTAACATCTCTATCAAGAAATCCTGATTCTTGCTTGATTTTGCTTCTATGACCTTGCCATCTTTGAACCTGAGTTCAATGTCGGTGACTTCTTTGCCATCTCGAATAGCAGGATAATCAAATTTAATCCATCCTTGTGCTGTCTCTCTTACTGGAGCCATGAAAATCTCTCCGCCAGGCATGTTCTCCTCGCCTTTATCTGCAGCTGCTTCTTTGCCATGAATATCAAACTTAAGGTCTACGTTCTTGCCTATGAGATGGACATGCTTGCCTTTCTTGAACCTGTTCAGAATCTTGTCTATCTTCTTTCCTAGTTTCTTCCAATCTTGCAGACATGCATCATAGACAAAGGCTTCATATTCAAAATCTGACATCTCAGCATCTTGAGCAAGAGCTGTGCATGGAAAGCCGACTGTGCATCTTCGTATCTTGTCTTTTTGATTTACGACATAATCTGAGATAGGATAGACAATTTTCTGCCTTGCTGTTATCTTCTTCGGATTACAGTATGTAAGCTCTCTTGTATTTGATTCAGTATCTATTCCAATATATTTCTGGGCATTCTTAACAGTATAATCAAGATGGTCTGGGAACTTCTCTATTTGATGCTTCTGAGCGTGCTTATAGAAAAAAGGATTCAGGCCTGGAAAACTTATCTTCAATATAGGGTGGCCTCCCGCTAATAGGACTTCTTTATACAAAGCAATTATGAAGTCTTGTGCTTCAGTTGAGCCAGAAATCACGACATTTTCATTCGGTTTAACGAATACAGAGTATTTTACAACTAACTTTGCAAGTTTTTGGGCTCTTAAATCAATCGGCATTTTTATCAATGTTATCTCAGAATTCGCTGAGGCGAATCACCATCATCACCTCACTTGTAACATAGTTTGAGAGTTTAAAAGGTTAACCTTTTATATCTATATAGATTATAAAATTATGATAAGAAATGCAAAGAAAGTAGATTTACCTGAAATCGCGGAGATGATTATTCAATTCTATACAGTTCCTCCCTACAATGAGAAGTGGACAAAGAAAACAGCTTTGGAAAAAGTAAAAGATTATTTCAAGCAAAATAAAATATTTGTTATTGAGGAAGATAAAAAATTAATTGGATTTTTGGTCGGGTCTTTTTTCAATTGGGATACTGGAAAAACAGCACATTTAGATGAGATTATAGTAAAGCCAGAGTTTAGAGGCAAGGGTTTTGGGACAATCTTGATCAAGAACTTTGAGAAATATGCAAAGAAAGTGGGGGCTGTAAAAATTCTTCTGGCAACAAATAAACAAGCAAGAGCTTTCCATCTTTATTTAAGATTGGGCTATAAAGAAGATGGTGTGACTGAAATGGAGAAATACCTCTAAGTCTTTCCTTTGCCGAGCACAAATCCTTTGTTAAGAATCGAAAATCTCACGAGAGCATAGATTAAGATTGAGACCATCACAGTCCCGAATATAAGGATATATCGTGATATGCCGAAGAGGACAAGGCCCATGGAGATGACTTGGGCTGCTGCAGCTATCACAGTCAATAAATTGAGAAAAACTAGTTCTCTCTTTGTGCTCTCTTCATAGAATGTACTTAGCAAGTTCTGGGTGCCATTGACATAGTCTTCTGTCATCTGCCACAAGTTCATCAGATATGATTGGCTTGATTTCAGCATCTCAAATCTCTCGAGCAATCCTAGAGTCTCAAGTTGTTTTCTTGTCCGAGAATCTATTGAAGCATTCCTCGCGTCAAGGATGTCACGCATCTGTGCAAGTCTTGCTTTTCCGAATGATAGTGTCTTGAGCTGCTCTAACAAAGTGTCTCGGATTTGTGAAAAATCTTTTGAGCCGACTTTTTTTGAATCTCTTATTTTTGAGGTTTCATCCCAAATAGTTCTATGAGAAGAGAGATATGTATTGGATTGCCTCTCAAACTCTCTAAAAAGAGTTATGTTCCTTACACACTCCTCTATGCTCCCGAACTGGCTTGGATTAAGGACATTGATGACAGCTGTCTTCTCTCCATTATAGATCTCGATTGTGCTCCTTTTTACAGTTGATTGGACTGTGTCATTGTTCTTCTTGAAAAATTCGAGACATTCTGATTGTGTCGCTCTTTCAATGACAAAGTATAGAGGATAGGTCTCTTGAATCACTCTTAAATCCTTTGGAATCGGCGCTCCTAAGCTGAAAAGATAGCTTATGGCTGGGCCCATTATCTTTGAATAGTAGTTCTCGACTCTATCAACCGCTTTTTTCATATCTTCAAAAGGGCATTTCAAAAGAATAATGCCGTCTTCTGTCATAGAGAAGGTTATGCCCTGGCTTGAAGCTTCAAGGATATCGAACTGCGTTTCCTCATGGTAGATTGATTTTTTTATTCCTAGCTTCTTCCAGTTATCTTTTAACTTAACTTGATTTAGGCCTTTGATGCCCTTGCCTGTCTGGAAGAAATTATGGACTTCTTTTAGATGCAGCGCAGTTCTCTGGAACCAGACTCCTAAGTACAACACCCCTCTTTTGTTCATAAAAATGTTTAGAATTTGGTTTATTTAAATATTATCTAAGATGAAAGCGAGAATAGCCCTGCCAGGATTCGAACCTGGGTCGCTGGCTCCAAAGGCCAACATACTTAGTCTTCCTCAAGAATTTTAAATCTTGAAAAATTTGACCGCTATACTACAGGGCTGTTTCTCTAAACATCTTAATGCGGTTAAGATGCTTACTGTTCTTAAATCCGACTAATTTAAAAAACTTGCCATAGAAGATAATTCAAATCTTATTCACTATGAGAAAATTTCCCAGTTTTTTCTGATACTCTTCAGCTTTCTTTGTGAGCTTTCCGTTTGTGACTAGCAAGACAGGCAGTCTTTCTTGCTGACCCTCGCTATATGCTAAACTAAGGTCAAATTCATTCAATGATTTTTTATTGAGGCCGAAGACCAAGAACTTTATTGAGCCGACTTTTGATTCTGTCTCTGCAACACATATCTTGTTATCCTCTTCATAATTTTTCAAGATAAGCATCTCTTTCTCTTTCACATAATCAATTACCTTAGATGTAAAATCCTGCTTCTTCTTTGTCGGAGCCCTTCTCCTGACTTTCTTTTTCAATATCTCTGGATGAAGTATCTTTTGCTCCTCAATCCTGACCTCTACTTTGACCTCTTTGTTCTCCTCTGCTATCTTGTCTCTCTCGTCTTTTCCTACAGGATGCAATGGTTTGATTGCCTGCTCTTCCTTGAGTTTCTTTATAGTCTCCTGGATCTCATCTGGCTTCTCGAACTCTTTTATCTTCTTCTCTGTCTCAATCTTGACATGGGGCAGTTTTCTGAAATAATCTTCTATCTTTTTTATTGCAATGTCTTCTGGAATAAGATAAAATCTCCAAAAATTGAACTGCTGTTCTTTATGTATGAATTTCAAGGGAATAGCGAAATCTTTGATATTCGCGAGGCAAACTCGCTGAACTGGTTCGAGCTCTGCTTCATTAAGAATTTCCTTCTCTTTCAGGAATTGAAGAGCTTCTTTCTCCTTTCCATGAAGATGTTTTGTGAAATTCTCAAGAGCAGGCTCCTGACCTGAGAGATAATATAGCGGGGAACCGCCGATTTTGAGGCTGCTGAATTTGATGGATTTATCAGAGACCATCTCTGATAATAAAGCAGAAGTGAAAAGAAGCTGCAATTTTATCTCACTAGAGATTTGACTAGGCAAACAAGGACCTTTGTTCTTAAGAATCTCTATCACCATCGGTTTTTTTTCTGCTATATTCAAAGCCATGGAAAAGACAAGAAACGAGAGTATAAAAGATTTATTGTTATGCAAACAAATCTTTTGTAGTGCCAAAATCGAGAGGACATATGCGCTCTAATTACAATAATGCGCTTCTTTCTTAGATATTAAATAGAAATTCTAAGGTCTTGTCCACTTAATCTCATAGTAAGTGACGTCGCCTTCTTCATCAACTATCGCTATAAGAAGATTCTTCCTGGTTGAGTGCGCAACCCTGTTCTTGGCTGCGAATTCATGCCAGGTCAATGAAGAGGTCTCATATACTGGAAAAAGGACCCATTTTGCATGGTCCTGGCCAGGCCTTATTCCTCTGTCATAGACCCTGAAATCTGCTCCGAATTTCAGAGCGGTCTTGATTATATATCCTCTATTTCTTATATCTTTGAAAACAGAGAATCTTGTGAAGAAGTTCGGCTCCATATGTGAGGCCATATCAAAGAACTTCTCAAAAGTTAACTTCTTTCCTTTAAAGTACAGATTCAATTTTTTTCTTTCTACTAGATAGAGGGCTTCAATGAGTGAGTAATAGACTTTTTTGTCTTTGATCTCACCAAAATGACTTGCCCCATACAAGTCTATGGCCTTCTTGTCCTTTGAGACAACGTGCTCTCCTGAAAGCACGGCTTTGAAAGCAGGGATCTTCTCCTTTTTCAGCTCTTCTTTCTCAAGTCTTTTTATTTTTTCTCCTAATTCAAGGACAGTGCTGACTAGCTTTTTTTTCCTTGTTTTTTTGATTGATTTCTTCTGCTTTGCCATACCTCTTCATGTCTTGTTTATATTTAAATTTATCATTTTTTATCCATAGTAAGTAATAAAAACCATGCAAACCTAAAGTTCTATGGCAGAAATAACGCTTTTGGGAACAAGCCACGCTGTTCCAACTAAGGATAAGAATCAGACAGCGATTTTCATCAGCCATGGCGCTGAAAACATCTTGATTGATTGTGGAGAGGGGACGCAGAGGCAGTTCAAGATAGCTGGATTAAATCTGTTCAAAGTAACAAGGATATTAATAACACACTGGCATGGAGACCATATTCTTGGCTTGCCGGGAGTTCTCCAAAGTCTTGCTCTAGGCGGTTATGGAAAGACTTTACAAGTCTATGGACCGAGAGGAACGAAGAGACATATGGAACAGATGCTATCAATGTTCATCTTTCAAGAGAAAATCAAGGTCGAGGTCCATGAGATTTCTGAAGGAGTCTTCTTTGAAGATAAAGAGATACAGCTTGAAGCGTATAATATGGAACATGGGCCACCTTGCTTGGCTTATAATTTCATAGAGAAAGAGAAATATAATCTGAACATGGAGAAATTAAAAAAAATAGGAATCGCGCCAGGGCCTATACTAAAAAAGTTCAAAGAAGATGGCACTCTTAAAATTAAAGGGAAGACAATAAACATTGAGGATTATTCTAAGATAGTGCCTGAGAAAAAGGTCACAGTCATGCTTGACAGCGTATTCAATGATAATTGTGTAAGTGCTGCTAAAAATGCAGATTTCTTGATTGGAGAGGCTTGCTTCTTGAAATCTGAAGAGAATCTTGCTTTTGAGAGAAAGCATCTTACTTCAGGACAGCTTGGATTGATTGCAAAACGAGCTAAAGTCGATAAGTTGATTTTGACACATATAAGCCAGAGATACAGCGCCAGACAGAAGGAAGTTTTAAATGAGGCAAAAAAAGTTTTCAAGAATTCAGAGCTTGCTCATGATTTGATGAG
>CAZKFK010000009.1:0-4352 GCA_964552095.1 Candidatus Woesearchaeota archaeon
CTATGGATATCTCGCGATTTATATAACATTTTAACTCCTAAAGAGTAACAGCGTCGATATTTATCTAAATTATAGCGACATATGTCGCGTTTATTTAAAATCAATAGTTTCCAAAAGAATATGGAATAAGCTTTTGCTCAGCTTTCCTTAGATGCGCCTGAAATGTAGAATATGAAATTCCCATAAGTTTTGCAAGTTTAGGCAAATCAATTTTTCTTGGATAGTTATAATAGCCATTTTTGATTGCAAGATGCATTGCCTGCTTTTGTTTATCAGTCAAATCGGAAGAAATTTTTATGACTGAAATCGATTTAATCTTCTTTTGTTCAATTGATATTAATTCCCCAGAATACTTTTTTTCTAAAATTTTTACTATTTTAATTAATGGTTGTTTCTCAAAACAACCTACACACATAACTTCATAGCCCTCTTCAGAAATAAATGGTGCTTCTACATGGATTATATCTTTGCTGTATAAAATTTTTAGAAAGATCGGATCTTTTATCATTCCAATAAAGAAATCATCTTTGACTTCAAAATTAACAACTTTTTTCTCTTTTTCTAATTCTTTAATAAAACTCTTTTTATCATTATCTTTTCCGATTAAATTTCCCGCAATATGTAAAACAATCCATTTTTTTCCATAATAATAAGAAAGAGGAAAAGCAAAAACATTAACATGATACTTTTTTGCCTTTGTTCCAATTAAAGTTCCCTTGCTATCTATCTTTATTTTAGCGACCCACATATAAATACGACATATGCCGCGTTTAAATAGTTTCTCTCTCAAGTTCAATAGCATCAAAAGTAGGAAGTTCCTCGACCCTCTCGACTTTATAACCTTGTTTGAGAGCTTTTTTGACAGAACTTTCTAATAAAATAATTCTCTCTCTATCTATATCTAAAAAAGAAGACCCTTTAAACTTTCTAACAATATCATTTATTTCTCTTTTTTTATAATCTTTTAGATCAATAATAAAATACCTCACAGAGCCCTGCTCTGTCTTATATCCAAAAGGCATAATTTTCCTTAATTTTATCCTGTTTTTGTACTGAAAAAGATTTTTTGTCCTTGCTGTGCATAGATGAACTTTTAATCCAAGCTGCTTTTTTTCAATTTGCTTTAAAATCCATAATCCTGCTTCTTTAGAGCCCTTGATCGTGTATGTATCTTCATTTAATTTGTATCTGCTTTTTATGTAATTGAAATTCGTATCACTTATCTCGAGCTCATTCAGATTAACAAAGCCAATAAAGGGATGTATCTGTATAATAAAATTAAGTAAATCTTCTTTCTTATCGGGGAACATTGGAACTTCTATTCCGATGTTTTTTCTTGGCCAAAATTTCTTAGATAACTTTATCTTTGATATCTCTTCACATATCTCTTTGCTAAGAGAAGGGTGGAATCTTACTTCGTCAACCCCTGCTTTCTTTAATTTCCTCAGTTTTTCTTTTGTTACTAAGTTTGTTGGAAGATAGATATGGAGATGAAAAGATTTACCAAAATTAGTCTTTAGAGCCCTCGTTAACTTGATTGTCCTATTCAAGACAATCAATGGGTCTCCGCCAGTTATTCCTGCTCCTTTTGAATTACTTGCTCTTGCTTCTTCAAGAACATCTTTTATTGATTTGCATTCTCTTTCATTTGCCCAAATTATATCCTTATTTTTTCTTTTATTGCTTAAGGAACAATAGGCACATGCCCTAGAACACTTGCCTGTCACAAATAGAACGAGTTTCTTTCCTTGAACGCAGAGTCTGCAGCCCTCAGCAAAGCCATTGCAACAGAATGAATCGAATTTCGTCTTTATCATGATTAGAAAAGAGAAGTTGACTTTTAAAATTATGGCTCAAGCTTTTTTACTTATGCTGCAGCCTTTAGAACTAGACCTGCTCTAGGAACATCTTTGTAATTTTTTCTAAAAGTTCTGTGGACAACTTCTTGCATGACTTCTTCTGCCTGTCTGAACTTCTCATCAAGAGACCTTTGATATTTCTCTGGGTCTATGCCTCGAGCTTGTAATCTAGCTTTTTCTGGGCCATAGGGTTTTAGAGGGGAGGCCCAAGTTTTTAGGATAAAATTCTCCCCAAATAGTTGAGCGCCCTTTTCCATGAATGCCTTAAGAGTTCTTGGGTCAGGATCATAGACAAAAGGATAGGCATCAATACCTGCCCTGACAAACCCTGCAAATGTTCTCCATCTTTCTTCTTCAAGAAATGCATAGGAATCTGGCATTCCTGTAGCGCTTAGAAAACTTTCTGTGTCTGTGCCTTTGAATGAGCATAATAAACCGAAATTCCTGAAATCCCCGACCTTATCTAGAGTATGATCTTTAATAAGACCCATTGATTCAAGAGCTTCCATATAACTTCCTGTTGTAAGATTTGTATCTCCTTGAACATAAGCTCTAACACTTCTATTTTGAATCAGTCTCAATAGCCTTAGCCAGTGCCATCCACCATCTAAGGTCATCTCCCCACCAGATGGCCGGATATTATAAACAGGACCATCAGGATCTTCGCTTTTTTTTCTTCTCCTTTGCTCTTGGACAAAAATATCTAAAATTGCTGAAACAGAGAAAAATTTTCCTCCTTCTCTCTCCCCATTCCTGTTAGAATCATCAACATAACACCAAGGGCAGTGCAGATTACAGCCCTTAAGTTGATAGACAAAAGTATTATTAAGATCCAAAACTGGAACAGATATCCCTGAATGGCTAGCCCAAAGAGGCATATCGAATTCTTGCTTGATGGCTTCATTTATAGCAGCCCCATTATCTGGGTCAAGTGGAGGCAGTCCTTGCTTTAATCTTTCAGCTGCAGATAGTGCTTTGACATTTATCTTGACTCTCCCATAATCTCCAACAAGCGGGGTTCTCTGCTTGATGTCTGTGGCTTGTTTTGTTCCAGGGAAACTTGCTAGAAGATATCTTCCATCTGGGCTTACAACTCTTCTTCTAAGCGCAAGATTATGGTCAATCCATGATTCTATATTCATTTTGTTTTTCCTAATTTCTATCCTATTCTCTATTGAAATGCAGTTTTTTAAGCATTTAGATGATTTTTTACACATTGAAAAAATTATAAAATAACAGAAATGAATGAGCCTGCTGTGATTCGCTAAAAAATGCCGTGCATTTTTGGCGTCCCAAAAAGCTTCGCTTTTTTAGGATGAACACAGTTCAAATCACAGAAATCATAAATGAGCCTGCTGTGATTCGAACACAGGACCCCTGCCTTATCAGAGCAGTGCTCTAACCAGTCTGAGCTACAGGCTCATGCTTTAAGATGAGCTAGATGATTTATAAAGTTTTTCTAAAAGAAAAGCGCCCCGGGGAGGAGTTAGCGAGTAGCATAAACGCCCTTAATTTTAGCTTAGAATACGAGACAGTTGAAGCTTAAAAAAGCATCTAACTACTCAATGGGTGCGGCAAGCATATGTTATAATCCATAACAGTATCCTGCGGCAATGATCTTTCCGAGATTTTTTTCGGGAACGAGAGGCAAAACAAAATAGTCAGATCCCCAATTCAAATGTTTAGGGGTGCCTGAATGGATACATGGTCGAAGATGAACATGTCTTTCACCTTTAAGTTTAGGTAGCTGTGACACTAAATCAAGAATTGGACCATATTCTGTGCCCATTCTTCTTTTTATTTCGCTATGTAAGTAAGCAATAGATTCTGGATCCCCCAATTTTGAATAATCTACTCCAAGTATAACTAGGGAAAAACAACTTCCTTGAAAACCAATATCGCCATCTCCTAAAACATAGTTTTCATTTTGTTTTATTACATCTTCAATTGCTCTTAAAACAGGAAGGGCTTCAGTATTCCATTGTTGATAACTAATTATTGGGTTATTTACTCTTAGAACTCCCCTTACATCGGAAGCCAAAGCATCTAAACTTCTTTTAAATTGTTCCAAGTTCCTGGAATTTACGCTGCTTTTTAATTTTTGTTCATGACTTTTTAATGCTTCATGCAAGGTAGTTGTCTGATCCATTTTAATCTTCTCAGAATAAGGTTCTGAGGCCTTTCACCTCAAATCTAGGATATATTTATTCCTTTTAAATCTTTATGTGAGTCCCGCACGCCCCGAGAAGGACTCGAACCTTCGACCCTGCGGTTACGACCTTCTTCAATTTCTTGAAGGGTAGGACTATACCTTCACCGTGATTTGCTTCATTTTCATTTCGCAAATTTTAGGTGGCGAGTGTCTAGTCTCTGCACCTTCCTTGTATTCAACAAGGCTTGGCTCAGGATTGCCTTTGAACTTCTTAAGTTCATTAAGGTTTCCCTGAATTTACTCGCTTTTCACCTCAAGGTTTCCCTTGGGGGCTGCTAACT
>CAZKFK010000009.1:4452-10123 GCA_964552095.1 Candidatus Woesearchaeota archaeon
TGCTAACTATCGTTTACAGCCGCATGCTCTAGCCACTGAGCTACCGAGGCATGAAATTCATAATAGGGGATGTTTTATAAAATTATCTTTATTAGAATTGGCTGCCGAGGCACAACGTGGCCAATAGGTAATATCAATCACTTAACTCATAATCGCGATGCTTTTGTGCAAGCACTCTCGCCTATAAGAACTACTTCTTCTTGCTCATCTCTTCTTCTAACTCGCCAAGAAGAATATCTTCCTCTCTTAATTTTTTTCTTCCTTCTTCTAAAGCTTTGAAAACATTGGCATGCTTTGAACCTCGGATAAGAGATTCTATTGCCCTAGATGCAAGCTCAACATTCTCTGCCTGGCCGATGATAGAGACATGATTATCGCATAGACATAGGAAGCACTCGCTCAAACTCTGGATGACTCGTTTTGATTTTCCTTGAGCTCCGACAATCCTGCCTTTAACTACTTCTAATCTTCCTCCATGAACATATTTCTTCAGCTCAACTTTCTTGAAAACATAGTCCTCATCTTTCAGAAGCATCGCGATGTCAAGGTCAAAACCGACTGCCAAGGCTTCGAGAATCTCTGAAACTATGTATTCTCGAACAGAATTTTTTCCTTGAATCAAGAAATCTGCTTCACACTTGCCTTTTTTAACCGAGATTTTTATACCAAGCTCTTTCTCAAGAGCTTTTATGTTCTTTCCTTCATGGCTTAAGACTCTGCCAAGTTCTTTATCGCAAAAGTGCACTTTTCTCATTTTTATATATAGAAAAGTTCATTTTTATATTTTGGGTATAGAAATCCCTTACAAGGTTTCTTGGGCTTTCAAGAAACCCTTTTTTCTGAGCCATTCAACTTGAGCCAGGCTATATTTCAAGAGAATATCTCCTCTCTCATCTCCGCCAAGCTCCCAAGGCTCAACTAGGACTATGTCGCCCTCTCTTAACCAGAGCTTTCTCTTCAATCTTCCAGGGACTCGGCAATTTCTTGCCTTGCCATCAAAACACTTGATGAGCATATGATTTGCACCAAGTCTCTGCTCAAGAAAGCCGATGACCTGATTTCCTCTCGGCAAAGGAACACGGACAAACTCTCCTGGAGTATAACTATTAGAGCCCTGACCAGGAATACCTCTTTGTGGGGCGCTATTCTTCTTGCTTTTATCTTTGAATTGTGGCATGATATTTATACATAAATTTTATTTATAAACCTTCTTGATACTGGAGAACAACAATCTTTAAAATGTTTATATGGTAATTAGAGGGATAAATAAAATGGCGCATTTACCTATGACGCAAGGGATCCCACAAGGAAGATTCCCTCCGGAGTTTCGGGATGGATATTCCGGCAGAACATTACGATTAACCAAACTTGTTGATTCTGCACAATTAGGGAACGGGGATTCTGTGAGGGTTCATCGAAAAGTTTGGGTCAGAAAAAGAGATGCTTGGCAAAAAAATCTTAGAAATTATATTCCAGGGGTAGTCAAAGAAATTGCAGAATATGACGATACAATGGGAAACCAAATTTATCTGGCAAAAGTAGACCTTGGGGCAGTTATATTCAATGTCCATGTTTCTTGCTATATTATAACCCAGCATTAATCATAGAAGTGCCAGAGCATGTGGAATGCCTTGAATCATCAGAATCTTTTTTCCATCTATTATCCCTGCTTTTATCCCTAATTCAATCGCTTTTTTCCCGACGAAGTTGAAGCAAGCATCATCCATCTTTGCGTTGTTCAGAATTTTTATGGCCTTGAGCTCATCACACTCTTTGCCTTTATAGAAATGCTCATTCACTTTCAATTGCAACTTTCCTTCCTCAAATGTCTTTCCTACCAAGTCAGAGTCACAGACAGCAGCTATTTTTCTCGAATCATCGTGTATTTTGATAAAAACTTTTCCAGTCATTTTTAAAATTTTTATTGAATTAAACTCTTGCGACCTTTGTCCTCAGACACGGGCAAGAGGGTTTAAATTGTTATTGTTTAAATATTAAATATTGAATTGCTTTGTTGCTAAGGTTGTGCTGCTGCACTTAGCAATTGAAAATTATATCTTCGCTCTTACAGAATGTTTAGCTCCGCAAGCGAGGCAATGAAGGAAGACAAAGCCTTTTTCTTTCAAAAGTTCAGTGTCTGGCTTCTTGCATTCAGGACATAAAACAAACTCTTCGACATAGGCCTGGACTTTGTCATTTATCTGGCTTGGCAAGAGTTTTCTGTTGAATATGGCCTTATCTCCTTTGATTATTATCTGAGTCGCAAGTTCTTTTGATAAGAACTTTATGAAATGATCCAAGTCTCGCCTTAAAAATGAAGCAGTCTGCTGCAGGCTTGAGACAACTGTTTTTGAACCCTCTACGAAGCTGTCTAGTTTAGGGATCTCAAATCTTTCAGAAGTCTCAATCTTCTTGACTTTTGAGTATGCTCTATCCAAAAGTTTCTCGTAATCTTTCTCTGTCTGTGTCATAAAATCCAGAATAATGTTGGGTTTAAAAGGCTTTTCGAATAAAGAAGCACATTAATATCCTAAAAAATGCAAGCATTTTTGGGATGCCGAAAATGTGGAACATTTTCAAGCACTATACAAAGCGCATCCAAAATTTTAGATAAGTTGTGTTAATTATCAAGACACGTTGTGCTTCGCAGTCTTGGCCTAAAGAACTCTCAGCCTTCCAGGCTTGGGCTCATAGATTGTGCCGTCTTCAAGAAGCTCTGTGATTTCTTTGTTGATCTGGTCGACTGGCTCTTTCAGAGCCATGATTATCTTGTCTATGTCTAAACCGCCATCTGCATCAGCTGCCTTTATGAGTTCAAAGACCTTATCTCTGACTCCTTGTTGTGCTGGAGATTGTTGAGAGGGACCAATCTTGATTTCATCGACTTCTTCTTCAACATTTGGAACATTTGGGGCTTGTTCAACTTGTTTTTTCATAAAACTTGAAATCTCTTTGTTCTGGAAATTGCTCATCATGGGAGATGATTGTTGGATTGACTTGCCCTCTGATTCAGGAACTTCTTGAATCTTGGCTTCATAGCCATCATAGGCCTTGCTTGTCTCGTACATCTGCCCGTATTCGTCCTCTAGTTCAAGCTTTCTTGCGACAAGCCACTTCGGCTCAACTGCCTTGATGATTTCAGGCATGGCATAGAGCTCGTCATTATAGAACCTTAAAACGCCTATCAATAAGACAGTGTCCCCTAATTGCAATCCTTGTAAAATCTTTGTTGAATCTGCGAATGCCTTTACTCGAATATTTCCTGTGCCATCATCTAGAGTCAGGCTGACATAGGGTTTTTGATTGCTCTCGAACTTGTCTATGACATTGGCTATAAGATTTATTCGATAGATGTCTCGGCCATTCAATTCGACGAACTTGAATCGCTGATTCTCATCAAAGTGTATGGCTTCAGTACTGCTCAGGATCATTCCGATTGATATCTTATAAGCTGTCTGTCTCTTTTTGAATTCTTCTGGCATTTTTTTATTTTTAATAATTTATTTTTAATTTATAAGGATTTATGTGGCATTTTACATGATTTGCCCACGACCCCGTCGTTGTGATGCGACGAGGCGCAGGCTCACCACTTTTAACATAAGTTGTGATGTCTTAAATCCTCTGCACGAAGCCCCTCTTCGGCTCAAATATGTCCCCTAGCCTCTCTAATTTTTCAAGGATATCATCAATCTCCGGCTCTTCTATCTTGCCTTGGAGATCTTTTTTTAATTCATCTACTGGAATAAGTCTTCCTGTCCTTGATTCTAATCTGATTATAGCTTCTCTTACAATGACTATCTTGCTCCTCTCAGAAGCTGGAATTCCTCCAGTGATTCTATCTATATCTATGGCTCCTGTCTCTTGGTCAATGCCGACTTGAAGCAGATAAAATTTCATTATCTGGATAGCTCTCTGAGCATCTTCTTTTGTGACTTTTTTTGACAATCTTGCTTTAGCTGATGCTTCTGATAATCTTATCAAAGCCTCTAATTGCCTGGCTGAAATCGGAATCGGCCTAATCAGATCATCTTTCATTGTCGGAGCATTCCTTAATTCAACGTAGAATTTCTTAATCTCCTCTACAGCTTTCTCAGTCAGTTCTGGAACTGCTTTCTGTTTAGCATATGCGATGAATTTTTTCAGAAGAGCTTGGTCAATCGGCGGTTTAGTCGCTGCTTTCCTATGCTCTAAAAGCACATGAGTAGCTATTGCCTCATCTCTAAGTTTCTGGGGGATATCTTTCAGGACAAAAATCAAGTCAAACCTGTTTAATATTGTAGAGCTCATCTCAATCTGGGACGCGACTGGCTGATAGGGGTCAAATCTGCCGAATTTTGGGTTTGCTGCACCAAGAACAGAGGTCTCAGACCTTAGAGAGGCCTGGACATTCGCTTTGCTGATAGTGACTGTCTGCTGCTCCATGGCCTCATGCAAAGCGCTCCTGTCTTGCTCATTCATCTTCTCCATCTCATCAATGCAAGCTATGCCTTTATTTGCCAGTACCATTGCTCCTGCTTCAAGAGCCCAGCCTCTCAAGAACTCGTCTCTTACAACAGAGGCTGTTATTCCTGCCTGGCTCGCCCCTTTTCCTGAAACAAAACGTCCTTTTGGAGCTATGTTTGATATGAACTTCAACATCACAGATTTTGCGACTCCTGGATCACCAACCAATAGGACATGGAAATCTCCTCTTACTGTTGTCCCATCACTCCTTTTTTTCCTGACTCCTGAAAGCAATTGCATTGCCAAGGATAGTTTTATCTCATCATATCCAAAGATGCTTGGAGCGATGCTCGCAGAGAGTTTTTCATATATTTTTGGGTCTGCTGCAAGCTCCATAATCTGCCTTTCATCTTCTTCAGAGATCTCAAGCTCTTCAAAAGTCTCTTCTTTGGGGATGACATTATTGGCTTCTATAGCAAGATCAAACCTAGTTGAAATCCCTCCTGTCTGCAGGGGCATCGGAACTTCTTTCAATAGACCGATGACTTTTATCTTAGAGCCAGGAGTTGTCCTTTCTTCCATCTTTGGCTCAACTAAATCTTCTTTCAAGAATACAGAGATTCTTCTTGGCTGCTCTCCTCCTTCTAGACTTTCGGGAGCCTCTTCTATGACTAATCTTTGGGCATCAACCATATCTTTGTTTATAAGCTTGAAATTCATCTTCCTGCCACAGGAGCATCTTGATGGCTCCCTGAACTTCTTATCTACCTGAAGAACAGAGATTATGGTGCCGCATGAAGGACACTCGAATTTCGCATTCACAATCTGCGGCCTGACATCAGAGGCCTGCCTTACTATGCCATCTATGTCAATAAGCTGATTCAGATGCCTTGCTCTTATATCCCTAATTTTTATCATCTGAGAAGCAGGCAGGTCTATCAATCTGACTCTGGCATTCTTGGTAAGGCCCAGCTCATCTAACGCGAGTTCAAATACAGCCAGGACTTCTTCTGGCTTAGCCAGAAGCTGGTCGCCTAGTTCATGAGAAAAAGAGACTACTTCTTGAAAGGATATTGGAACAGATTTCGTGCCTCTTTTAGCAACCTTGCCTATTTCATTCTTATAGTATTCAAGAAATTCCTTCGCTTCAATTATAAGATCTTCTGCCATTTTTTAACTCTCCTTGCCCATAAAAACAGGCCTAAATCACATATTTATAGTTTATTGT
>CAZKFK010000009.1:10223-14433 GCA_964552095.1 Candidatus Woesearchaeota archaeon
ATAGAAAAATAAAAAGAAAAAAGAAAAAAATTACATGACTTGCTTTATGTTCTTTATCAGCTTTTTCATCGCGTCCTCGAGTTGAGGCTTGTTCTTCGTCCCTGTGCAAACTAGCTTGCCATTGCTGAAAAGCAAGAAAGTTGCATTAGGCTCATCTAATTTATAGACTAAGCCAGGAAATTGCTCGGGCTCATACTCTGTATTCTCGAATTTCAAAGCCAGCTCGTTCAAATTCAACTGAAGATTTATGGAACCAGAAGCAACTATGTTCTGGACAGATATCTTCGGCATCCCTGATACTTTAACACCTATTTTCCTGAGCTGCTTAATCACTTGCAAGATGACTTGCTTGACCTGTGCAGTGCTCTTTGTCCCTGTGCAAACTAGATTTCCAGATGAAAAAACCAAAACAGCGGATTTTGGCTGTTTTATCCTCAGGACTAGGCCTGGAAATTGCTCGGGATTGTACTCTGTGTTGGCCTGGCTTCTGACGAGCTTTACAAGAGGGACCTTTGTCCCAAGAGAAGCTGTCGCGACGATATTCTGAATTTTTAGGTTAGATTTCATTTTATAGTTATGAGTTTTGTCACTCATAAGCCATAAAATATATAAAAAATGCATTTATAAACCTTTTTAAACCCTCCTCGGAGGGTTTACCTCTCTCCGAGGTCTCTTTAGAGAGCTCTTTTAAAGGCTCGAGGGGCTCAGAATCCAAGCTTTTTTGCTATCTTCCTAAGATCCTTGTACATCGCTTCCTTGCCTTCCTCTGAACTCACGATGAAATCTGCCAGTTTCATTGTCTTGCTGAAATCGAAGATGGCTGTCTCCATAGAATCATCATAGAGAAACTGTTCATAGGTCTTATCAAAGCCTTTCCTATGCCTTTCTTTGGCTCTCTTGAACCGCATCATGGGGCTTGCTTCAATCAATACTATCTTCAATTTCAACTTCCTTTTAGCGTATTTGGCTTCTCTAAAATCTCTTAATCCATCTATCACAAAGCCTTTGTACTTGTCTTGATTGTCTTTTATTGTCTCAATCGCTTTATCAACAAGTATATTCTGGCCGAATTCTTTTCTTAGTTCAGCTTGCAGTTTCCTCAGATACTCTCTGCTGGGATATCTATGTCTTCTCTTTGCCTCTTCTCTCAAAAAATTGCTCATCGTAATCTGCTTGAAACCATAATCCTTTACAAAAAAATCTGCGGCAGTGCCTTTTCCAGAAGCAATCTTTCCGATAATGCCGATTACTTTGAGCTTTCTTTTCCTCTTTTCTTCCTTCATCCTGACCTCTTTTTGCAAAAAGATAAGGAATTCAAAGTTTTTAAAAATTTGCAAAAGGTTTAAAAAATGTTTAATGTGTATAATAAAAACCTTTAAAAATATAGATAAGTTCTCAAAAAATGCCATTCAAATCCAGAGGTGGCTTGATAAAGATTGTATTAATTCTAAGTGCTCTTGCTTTTCTCAATCCTCTATATGGGGCTAATCAAGAACAAATCAATGGGGCAATCAAAACACTGACAACAACTGCATCTGGGATAAGAAGGGCTCCAAAAGATTATTTTGAAGTATCTGGAGATTCTGTAATGCATGCAAAATCCTGGGATACTACTTTTGCGAATGTGCTGGGATATGCAAGAACAGATATCGCTTATAGGGAGTGGGATGATGGTTCCAGAGAGATTTTCAGTGAATTCTTAAAGACTAAAATCCCTCAGGGAATGACACAATTGCTTGTGTGGGATTCTGGCGCAGATGGTTCTGCTGATTGGACTTATAGCACAACTCTTGGACTTAATGGTGGATATGAACCTATGAAAAGGACCTATATTGAAGGAAGGGCTCAAGAATTCGCAAGAGAGCATGGAACAGGGCCGTCACAAGCATCTAGAGATAAGTATGATGCTGCAATCAGACTTCTTGGTAAATAAGAATTAGAATAATTTTATTTTCACTGTCCTTCTGAAAGGCCTTTTCTCTGCCTAATCTGCCTGATAATCTTTTCTTGCAAGTCGCTTGGGACTTTTGCGAACATCTGGTCAACTAGGAAGAATGAAGCTCTGCCCTCTGTCGCACTTCGCATATCATTCGATAGGCCGAACATCTCTGCAACTGGAAGTAAAGCATGGACCATGAGCCTATCTTCTTCTTGCTCAACACCGAGCATCTGTCCTCTTCTGCTCTGGATGATTCTTGTGACATCATTGATGAACTTATCTGTACACTCTATCTGTATTTTTTGCAATGGTTCAAATAAAATTGGCTTGGCATCAAGAATACATAGCCTGATTGCATCCCTTACTGCTGGAAGGACCTGTGCAGGGCCTCTATGGATTGCATCTTCATGAAGCTTTGTATCAACTAGACATACTTTCAATTTCACACAAGGTTCTCTTGCTAGAACCCCATAATCAACTATCTGTTCAAAAGCTTCCATGACTAGCTCTATTACTTCTCCGATATGGACCTCTCCTCTTGTCTTATCTAAAAGAACACAGCCATCATAGATCTCTCTGTACTGCTTTATCTCATCATTGTCAACGCCGAGGCTTCTGAGTTTATTTATCAGTGCCTCATCTTTTTTCTTGACTTTCATATTAGGAATCTCCTTTGCTTTTATAGCTTCATAAACAGCATCTTCTAGGGGCTCGACTGTCATGAAGAAAGTATTATGCTTATTCGGAGATTTTCCTTCAAATTCTCCACTTGCTTTGGTTATGCTCTCCCTGTAGACAACAATAGGCGGGGTTGTCTTTATCTCGACGTTCTTCTCTGTCCTTATCCTATTTGCTATAATCTCAAGATGAAGCTCTCCCATCCCAGATAATAAGTGCTGGCCTGTCTCTTCATTTATCTGGACTCTGATGCAAGGGTCTTCCTTTGTTACTTGTTTCAAGACAGAAATCAGCTTCGGAAGGTCTTGTGCTTTTTTTGCTTCTATGGCCTGAGTGACAACTGGCTCGAAAATATGCTTAATCTCTTGAAATGCTTCTTCTGGCTCTGAGGTTATTGTCTCGCTTGTATTTGCTATTATTCCGCCAAGTGCACAGACATTCCCTGCAGGAATCTCAGGAAGGGGCTCGGTCTTAATCCCGTCATAGATGAAGACTTGCTGTAATTTTTGCCTCAACTTAGCTTGATTGAGATAGACGTCCAGGCCCTCTCTTAAAGTGCCTGAAAAAAGTCTTCCAACAGAGACTTCTTTACCTGTTCTTGGGTCAATGATAATCTTTGTTATGATGAAAGCAAGTTTTCCTTTTGGATTGCAACTTATCAAGTCCTTTCCAAGTTCTGAATCTAAATCTCCCCGCCATATCTTCGGGATTCTGTATTTCTGGGCCTCAACTGGACTTGGGTGATGCTTTATAACCATATCAAGGATGACTTCATACAAAGGAGCGTTCTTCCATATCCAGTCTTTCCTTTCTTGTTCTGGCAATTCATATATCTTTGTTATATCCCTGAAAGAGACATTTTTCTTTTTCATGAATGGAAGAGATAGAGCCCAGTTATCTCTTGCACTTCCAAAAGCGACAGAGCCATCAGTTATGCTCACTTTCCATTTCTCTTTGTACTCTGGCTCTGCTATCCTCTCTATAAGCTTGTTGAAGTTCGCGATAATTTTTATGATCCTTTCCTGCATGGCTTCAGGAGATAGCTTCAATTCTTTTAAAAGCCTGTCAAACTTGTTTATGAAAAGTAGGGGCTTCACTCGCTCTCTCAAAGCCTGCTTGATGACTGTTTCTGTCTGAGGCATAATGCCTTCAGAAGCACAAACCAATACTATGGTCCCATCGACAGCTCTCATTGCGCTTGTTACATTCCCTGAGAAATCGACATGTCCTGGAGTATCAATCAGATTGATAAGATATTCTTTGCCTTCATATTCATGGACCATCGAGACATTTGCTGAATCAACAGTTAGGAGCCTTTCTTGCTCATCAGCATGCTGCCAGGTCATCATTCCAGCATCTAGGTCGCCGGCATTTTTTGAGGCCATCATGCCTGCTGCAGCTAGAAGATTATCTGTCATCGCTGTGTTGTGAATCACCATTCCTTCAGCAATAAAATTATGATTTTCTGGAATAGTAAAATCATAAACAACATTTTGATAACCTTCTTCAATTAATTTAACCTCAATAAATGCTAAATCATCACTAACTTTACTTTTAATCAATTTATTAATTAGCATAACTTGATTTCCAACT